>JAITIE010000112.1 GCA_031279615.1 Candidatus Margulisiibacteriota bacterium
CTGGACAAAAAAAGAGAAGCCCTGACCTATCTCAACACGCATCAAATCTCGATCGATCATTTTTTCAGCGACAATATGCAGCGCTTTGACCGGTTTGAGTTCAAGCCGTATTTTCTGCAGCTCAAAGGCATTGAACCAGGACGCGAGTTTGCCGTGCCGGTCAACGCGCGGCGCAATTTCGAGAATATCCAGCCCTTGAATACCAAGCTGTACAAAGATATGCTGGAGAGCGATCAGCAGTCCTTGCAGCTCAAAAAAGCCGCGCTACAAAAGGTCAATCTGCAGGCTATCGCCGCGCGCCGCGCTGAGGAGAGCCGCAAGATCACCGAGGCGTTCAATCAGCTCAAGTTGCGCGTGGACAAAGACCTGCAGTCCGGCGCCGCGACCAAAGAACAGGTTTTGGCCAAGCTGCGTTTTGTCGAAGAGCTTTATTTGCCGGAGCTGCAGCTGCGCCACAACGAGCCGGCTCTGCAAAAACTGGCTGAATTGCTTTTTAGCGGCGCGGAGCAGGCGGCGGTGGAGGAAGTTTTCGATTCACTGAAAATGCCGCAAAAGCAGCGCGAGGCTTTTTGCGCGGCGCTGGCCAAAAAAATTTAGACGAAAATTTAAAAAGGATAAACCATGCCGCAGGATGAAGTAATCGAGGAGTTTTTTACCGGTGCAAAAGCTGGCGGCGCAGATCAGGCCGGCGGCGCTGGCCGGGAAAATAAAAGTGAAAAATCCGGCGCCGCTCCCGCGGCGCCTCAGGACCTGCTGCCTCCGGTTAGCAACACCGCGGCGGCGGTACTGGACACCGGCGCTTTTTTTGCCAATACTGCGGAGGAACTGCAAGCACACAAATCGACGCGCGCGGCGCATCAGCGCCTGGGGCGCAAATCCGGCGAGCTGGCGCGGACGGTTTTTGGCGAATTTGTCGACAGCCGCGCCGCGGAACAAGTGCGCCGCGCCGCGCGCCATACTTATCTGCTGTTGCGACAGGGCGGGCTAAAAGAAGCGATTAGCCAATTCAAGACCGTGCCGGAAGATCTGCAGGAGGAAATATTTTTTGTTTTGCTTGACGCGGAGTCCGGGTTTGACCTGCGACCAGCGCGCGCGGCTCTGGGACAGCTGGCGCGCGGCGCGCGTCTCCCGGCGGAGCTAAAAGCGCGGGCGGCGGTGGTTTTAAAAGACGATAAGCGCGCCTATCTGGCGGAGCTGGCGGACAATCTCCGCGGCTCCCTGCGCGCCGCCGCCCGCCAGCTCGACAGTCTGCCTCTGCTGTCCGCCAGACCGGAATTTAAAAAAATAGCAAAAGATATTTACCGCCTCAAGGACGCCGCGCTGACCGTTGCTTACGCGGAATTGGACGGGCATTTTGCCGCTTGCTCCGGACTGCTCGCGGAGCAGCAAAAATTATTTGCGGAGCGGCAGATCAGCCTGAAAGAATTGGCCTGCTATCTGGATGCGGCGGTCAGCGCGCTGGACAATGTTTGTGAAAACTTTTTGGCGCGGCTGGACGCGCTGCAGGCGCGGCGCGGCGCGGACTTTGGTCTGCTGAGAGACGCCGTGCTGGCCGGGCAGGCCAGGAGATACAGCGCGGTTGCCGCGCTGCTGCGGCGGGAGTATGAGCAGAGTGGCGGCACGTTGGTGCTCAAATTGAAAACCGACGCTTATTTTTTGGTCAACGCCGCGCTGGGCGGCGCGGCTGGCGCGCAGGTGGCTGATCCGGACGCCGTGCCGCTGAGCATTTTGTTTTGCGATCTGGAGGCGGAGGCCGCGGCCTGGAATACGCCAGCCGATCTGAATTTTTTGGATAATTGCTATGAGTACAGCAGCCGCTACAAAAGCGGCACGGCTATCGCTCTGGATGTGATCGTCAAGCTGTCCCGTCAGGACGCCGCGGCCGTCAGTCAATGGGACAAAACTAAAATCGACGAGCTGCGCAAGCTGGCGGAATTTTGCGGGCAGACCGAAGCCGCGCTGCGGGACTTTGCCAAGAAACCGGGCAGTATCAAAGAGCTAAAAAAAATAGAAACTGCGCTGCTGCTGCTTGGCTCCGGCTCGCGTTTTTTGCAGGACCTCGGCAAAGCCCTGAAGAGCTTAAATAAAAACACGGCTGTTCAGGAAACGCTGGCGCGTTATCGTTTTTTGCTGGAAGACACGCGCTGGCTGCAAAGCATCGCCGTGTTCTGTCAGTATGCGGGCGGTCGATGAATAGTCCTCCCTTTCGCTAAGAGGAGACAGATAAAAATTTACCGCGTAGTCTGTTATGGTGTATGTACTTTTGCTTAACAGTTGCAAGGCATTGACATTTATATGTTGATTTAATAATATGAGTAACTTACCGTATATAACTGTTAAGTAAAATTTAAGGGGAAATCCATACAGCGGAAAAAATCGATGCATTTTTTGTATATTTGCCGCCGATAAGTGTCTGTATACAAAAGAAATGCACGGGGGAAGTGTTCATGCTAAATAAAATAAAAACGCTGTTTAGCGTATGTATTTTTCTGTTAGGGACAACAGTGTTTCTGTTGGCCGCTGGTTCTTATATGGAGAATGCGGATGGCACCTACGATGTTAAGATGATCATGCAGGACAATCCCAATCTCGACAACAAATTAACGATCGGTAAACAGGTTTTTTCCGGCTCTGTTGATATCAACAGGAACAGTTACTTAATAGGAGAAAATAACTATATTTATACCCCCATTATCTATAACCCTATGTCTACGGAATCAGACCCTTCACGCATTATGTACAATGCCAATACATCTCTATATACCAGCGACTCCGGCGATGAACAGCGTTATGAAATGAAGAAGCCGTATGTAAAAACTTCTGAAAGACTATTGCCTGGTTTTTCGGCTATGGCCAAAAGTATGGTTAAACAAAAAACTTTAGGTATCTTTGATGTTTACCCGGGCACGGCCAATATTATTAACAATAGTGATATAAAAATTTCTTTTAAAGTAAACGCCGCGAAAGATAGTAATGGAACCTATACTAAGCCATATATGGACCTGACAGGATTAACAGTTAAAATTACCGAAGAATACGAAGGCAATGCCAGCTCAATCACTTCTAATGTGGCGTATTTCGTTTTTGACAAAAACAAAGATGAGTTAGTTCCTACTGGAAACAATAGCATGAATAACCGTTGGGCGGCGCATACTTTCCATGGACTCAGTGACGGCCAGGCTGTTGGTTTTAATCTTATTTATGAAAGCCAAACTATGGATGCCGGAGCAATGATAAGTTTACAGATCGAGGTTCCCTTTGTGGGAGCGGAGAGTAAGCAGACTTTTTATGCCCAGTATATAACGGAAGGTGTGCCTTTTTTGGAAAGGGTCGTTTCTAACAATTCCGAATCCGGCTGGAAAGACGGCCCAACCGCCGTCCCTTTAAACGGGGGGCTTTACGGCTGGACAGCGGCCGGCGGCAGCGACATCAACGGCGACGGTTTCCCGGACCTGGTGGTCGGCGATCCGTATTATAAATACAGCAATATGACTAGCGATGCTATGCGCGGCGGCCGGGTCTATGTTTATTTCGGCGGACCGGATAAGGTCCTGGATGTCACCAAAGATTTGCCGTCGCCGGATATCACTATCGAAAATGATTTTGCCATCGGAAACGCCGCTAGATCGCGCGACCGTGAGTTTGGTTTCAAAGTAAAACTGGCGGATATCAATAACGA
>JAITIE010000146.1 GCA_031279615.1 Candidatus Margulisiibacteriota bacterium
GCTGTGCATAAGTTAGACTGCATTATAAGTTTGAATTTTAAGCACATTGTAAAAGATAGAACGATAGAGATGACTGAGATTGTGAATTACAGAACAGGGTATAAAAAAGTTAATATCTACATTCCAGCGGAGGTGATAGACAATGTTTAGTAAAGAATATTTTGATGATTCGGCGCGGGCAAATGAGCCAAAAGTATTGCAGGAAATCCACTCTATCCGTCTAGCCATACACAATGAAACACAGGGCATGACAACAGAGGAAAAGAGAGCGTATTTCCATGAAGGGACAATAGCCTTTTTTGCAAGACGGGGTTTAACCCCTAACTACGCAAAAATAACCGCCAAAGTAAAGTAGAGAGTGTAAATCATAGAGCCTAGCGCATTTTAACCGCTCACTCCCGCCACGGCACATCACAGGCTTTGCATCACTCTCTTAATGGTCTCCGTAAAACATTTTTGTAATTTTCTTGTCAAAAAACATACATTTTTGTTGTATTGAGGCTCTGTTTTTTGCTGTTTTTGGCTTATTTACACCATTTTTTGCGCTTGGCACAAAGCCTGTTATATCTTGCATAAAGCTCGTGGTCAAAAAAATTTAGGAGGTAATTATGGGCTGCTGTGCAAAAAAACCGGATATTACGGAGTTATTCGGCTCCAATGTATTTAACGACAAGGCGATGAAAGAGCGTCTGCCCAAAGACACTTACAAGGCGTTGAAAAAAGTGCTGGCCGGACAGGCCGAGTTGACGGCGGACGTGGCCGATGTCGTCGCCAACGCCATTAAGGACTGGGCGATCGAAAAAGGCGCGTCGCATTACACGCACTGGTTTCAGCCGCTGACCAATATCACCGCGGAGAAACACGATTCTTTTATTAATCCGACCGAGGACGGCAGTATTATTATGGAATTTTCCGGCAAACAGCTCATCAAGGGCGAGCCGGACGCTTCGTCTTTTCCCAGCGGCGGCCTGCGCGCGACATTTGAGGCGCGCGGTTACACGGCTTGGGATGTTACTTCACCGGTTTTTCTGAAAACCGACGCGGCGGGCGATGTCACGCTGTGCATACCGACGGCGTTTTGCTCCTACACCGGCCACGCGCTGGACAAAAAAACCCCGCTCCTGCGTTCGATGAACGCCGTGTCCAAGCAGGCTTTGCGCGTGCTGAAAACTTTTGGCAACAAGACCGCGGCTTCCGTGCTCTCGACAGTCGGCCCCGAGCAGGAGTATTTCCTCGTCGACAAAAAATATTATCTGGAGCGCCTCGATCTCATCATGGCTGGCCGCACTTTATTTGGCGCGCCGTCGCCCAAAGGCCAGGAGCTGGAAGACCAGTATTTTGGCGCGATCAAAGACCGCGTGTCCGCATTTATGAAAGACCTCGATATCGAGCTGTGGAAAATGGGCATTTTGGCCAAGACCAAACACAACGAAGTCGCGCCCAGCCAGTTTGAAATCGCGCCGGTTTTCTCCACGACCAATATCGCCGCCGATCACAATCAGCTGCTCATGGAGACTATTCAAAAAATCGCCCTGCGTCATGATATGGTTTGCCTGCTGCATGAGAAGCCCTACGCCGGCATCAACGGCAACGGCAAGCACAACAACTGGTCGTTGTCTACAGACGACGGACAGAATCTGCTGGAGCCGGGCAAGACACCGGAAGCAAACGAGCAGTTCTTGGCTTTCTGCGCCGCGGTCATCAAAGCTGTCGACACGCACGCGGACATCCTGCGCGCGACCTGTGCCACCAGCGGCAATGACCATCGCCTGGGCGCCAATGAAGCGCCGCCCGGCATTATCTCGATTTTTTTAGGCGATCTGCTCACAGAAGTTTTATTCGGCATCGCCTCTGGCAAAAAAATAAAAACCGGCGGCAAAGAATTTTTGAAAATCGGCGTGGACACTTTGCCCGCTCTGCCGCTGGATAATAGCGACCGCAACCGCACCTCGCCTTTTGCTTTCACCGGCAATAAGTTTGAATTTCGCATGGTCGGTTCCTCAGCGTCGATCTCCGGCCCCAATGTGGCTTTGAACACCATCGTCGCCGAGGCTCTGGACGAGCTGGCCAATCGTCTGGAAAAAGCCAAAGACGTGAACGCGGAAGTGACCGCTTATGTCAAGGAAGTCATCGAAAAACATGGCCGCGTGATTTTTAATGGCAACGGCTACACCGAGGAATGGCCGCAAGAAGCCGCCAAGCGGGGACTGCCCAATGTGAAAAATTCGGTCGACGCTTTGAAAGCTTATCTGACGCCCAAGGCGCAAAAATTGTTCGACAAATACGGCGTGTTGAGTAAAGAGGAGCTGCATTCCCGCTATGAGATTTACATCGAGCAGTACTACAAGCACATCAATATCGAAGCGTTGTGCGCTGTCAAGATGAGCCGGACACTGTATATACCGACCGCGCTAAAAGCCGCGGCCAAGGTGGCTGAAGAGACCGCCGCCCTGAAAACCGCCGGCGCGCCCACGGCCGTGGCGGAAAAACTGCTGGCTAAGATCAGCAAACTGCTGGAAGCCATCGATCAAAAGACCGCGGTTCTCGAAACGGCCGCCGCCAAAGCCAGAGCCGCTGGTGACGCCACGGATCAAGCCACCATCGCCCGTGATGAAGTGTTCACGGCTATCGCCGCTCTGCGCGAGGCTGTGGACGCGCTGGAAGTTATTTCACCCGCTTGTGCCTGGCCGGTGCCGACTTACGGTGACATGCTTTTTAAATTGTAGTCTATGGCAAAATCATTGGCTCCCCTCAATAAAGGGGAGCTGGCAAAAATCTGCGCGGCAGGTTTTGGTCTGAGGGGCGCCGGGTAAAGCGAGACATTACCTGCTGTGCCCTTTGGTATAAAGCAGCAGATAAAAATAAAGAAAGAAAAAAACCAGCGCCAGATAAATAAGCAGCTCGCCAAAATAAGTGTAAACTGTTTTTTCCGTCAGCAAAACCGTCTCCGCAGTTAAAAATTCTTTGGCGTCAATGCCGGACATTTGCAGAATGCGTCCGCGATTGTCGACGATGGCCGAGCGGCCAGTATTCGCCGACTGCGCGACATAACGGTTGTTTTCCACCGCGCGCAGCACGGCAAAACTCAGGTGCAGATCCAGCAAAGCGGTGCGGCCAAACCAGGCGTCATTGGTCAGGATCAAAATCAATTTACCGCCGCCGCGGATCTGCTCGCGCAGCTGATACGGAAAAGTCGATTCAAAACAAACCGCCGCCGCGTAGCCGCTGTTTTGATTATTGTCGAGTTTGCCGGCGCTGTATTCGCTGTCAAAAAAACCGGTGTCCGCCACCAGCCAGTACAGCAGCGGCTTGAACGGCAAGTACTCGCCGAACGGCACCAAATATCTTTTGTCGTGCAGGACGGTCAAGCCGCCGTAGCGGTTGAGCAAAACCACGGAATTATAATAACGCCCGTCGTCCGCGTCGCCCTGCCGCGGAATGCCGAAAACCAGCGAGAAATCCAGAGCGTCGCGCAGGGCAAACATAAATTCTTTGTTGTGCAGTAAAAACTCGCCCAAAATCGTCTCCGGCAGGACCAGCAAATCCGTTCTGGCATGCAGGGAAAAATCCCGGATGTCCTCCAAATAACTTTTTTTCAAAGCTGGCCGAAAAGCTTCGTCGAGCTTGATTTTTTGCGGAATAGCTGGCTGGAAAACTGTAACCAACTTACGGTCGTTGTTCACAGACAGGTAAATATCCTGCAGAGTCAAAAACAAGCCGCTCAGCCAAAACCCCAAACTCAGCAAAACGAACAGCGCGGCGGAAAGGCTTAGCCAAATTTTTTTCTCCGCTTTGGACGCCGGCCGGAAACGCGCGGCCAGCGCGCCGCCAAAAACAGTCAAGAAAACCAGAACAAAGGTCAGACCGTAAGGTCCGGCATAGCGCGCCAGCTGCAAAAATTCTGGGAACAAATACTGCGAGTAGGCCAAACCGCCGAGCGTGAAACCAAACGCGCCCAGCGAGCGCAGCCAGTCGAAAAATACCCAGGCAAAAGCATAGGCCAGCAGAGTCCAGATCACGCCGGTGAAATTCTGCGAAACGGCATTGCGCTGGATAAACTTGCCGAGCAGCACCGCCGCGGCAAGGAAAAGCGCTTGCAAAAAAGCCAGCAGCAGCCAGCCCAAAATTATTAAAAGCAAGGAAGAATATTCCGCCAGCACAATCATATGGCACAGCAGGAGCAGATAAAAAACCAAGCCGAATAACAGCGCGTAACCCAGCGCGCCGCGATAGGAACGCGCGCGGTAAACCACCCAAAAGAACGGCATTAAACTGACGAAAGCCAGATAAAAAAGTTTATACGGCGGAAAAGCCAGCGCGGTCAGTACCGCGGAAAAAATCACCAGAAAAATATTTAAAACAATCAGCATCAGTATTCCCTTATCTGCACATTGTAATTAGTTATATTTAACCCCGAGGGAATGCCCGAACGGTCTGAAACTTTATCATCATCGGTTACTTTATTTGCAGAATTTAAACCGACAAATTCCAGACCAATGCCGTCCATTAAATGCCGCGGAGGATTAGCCGTGTCATAAACTGTCAGCAAAGCAAAATAAAAATCATTGCCGAGAGCAGCCAGAGGAATATTCCAGCGCAATTGATTGCCAGCGCGGGAAACCGGCTGGGCTGGCTGTGGTGTAAGCTGTCCCTGATCGGCTGGAGAAAAACCGCCGCCACTGCCATAACGCATTAAAAATTGACCGGTATTATTATAGACAAAATACTGCGCCCATTTGGTAAAATACTGCTCATACACCAGGCCGAGCACTTCGTTATAATCCGCCCCGACACTATAATTGTAATACTGCGTTAACGCACTGAGATTTTGCGAGGAAATATTGGTGTCGTCCGGTGAAGCAAAATAAGTAAGAGCGCCATCCGTCGCTTCCAGTAAACGCAGGCCGTCGCCGCCGTTAATATTCTGGGTGGTGATTATCAAGTAATATTTATAGCCGCTGTCCGTCGCCGGTGTTCCTGCAAAAGTAAAAGTAAATTCCACTTCGCGGATGTCCACTACATTGCCGGAGCTGTCCGTGATGGTTTTGTCCGTGACAATACGCCCGCAGCCGACCAGCCAGATCAAGAGCATAAAGAGCAGTGTTATTTTTTTCATCAGACAATTGTACGTCATTCGTACCTCCGTACTTCGGTCGCGCTCAACGTCTCAGAAAACGCGTCAAAACTAAATTCATCATCTTCATTGCCGGTCAGCTTAAATTCCTGCTCTGGAAAAGCTTTGAGCGTAAAAACCACATACCATTCTTTGCGCAACGGCGTAAAATTATAACGCATATACCAGCAGTGCAGGTCTTTGCCCAAACCAAAGGTGTCCAGATTGAAATATTCCGTGTAAAAATCGTAAGTATTTTTGACCAAAAAATGCCATTCCGCCAGCCAAAAATTCCAGAGGCTCCCGTTTTTATAAGGCTGTCCCAAATAAAAATCCAGCTCGCTCGAGGCGGTTTTTAATTTACCGGCATAATCATTCTCCGCAAAATTTTTATTGATATCTTTGGTGAAACTCAAACGGCCAGCGCTTTTGCCAAAACGCAGCTGCAGGCCGCCGATCAAATCGCGGTACAAATACGTGTAGCGGCTCTGGCCGGTGGACAGATTGAATTTAAGCAGGCCGTCTCCCCAGGGGTCGAGACGCAGATTGTAGAGATCGTCATCGTAAAGATTGTTTTCAAAATCCTTGCCCATAGTCGCCGTCAGTTCGACCAGCGTCCGGTGATACAGGCCGACGGTGTGCCGGCCGCGCCGCGTCAGATACTGCTTGGGGTCGTCGAAAAAAAACGGCGAACCGCCCTCGCCCTGCGTGCGCTCGTATTCCAATTTGTTTTTGAAAAACCCCCACCAGTCGGCCAGCAAATACGGCCGGTCGGACAATTGATAATGCTGATCCTGCGTGCCGTAAGCGGCTTGATTGTAACTCTCCAGCAGTGTGATTTTGGCCAGCGAGCGCGGCAGCTCAAAAGTTTTGAAAAAATTATAATTGGCGGTGTATTTGGACGTCTCAAAAAAACGGCGTTTGTTGTAGGCGGAAAAATACTTGGACTCGCGCAGCCAGCCGGAGGTATAGCTGGAGTCCACCGAAAACCAGGCCGACTCCTCGTCCGCGCCCCAAATATTCTGCCGCGTGGCTTTGACGGTGATCTCCGGCGTTTTTTCCACCCACTCCGCGGAAAGCGCGTCGGTCGTCACCTGATCATTGTCCAGATCATAATAATATTTAGCCTCGACGGTCATTTTCTCAAAAAACTTTTTTTCCTGCGGTGTCAATTCCAAAGAATGCGCCAAATCCAGACGCTGTTCGTAAAATTCATCGTTAGTTGTTTTGGCGCGGTAGTATACCGGATTGACGCGGTATTGCCATTCTTCGTTGAGCTGATAAGTTTCGTCAATATTCAAAGCCTCGTAGCGGTAGCCGTCGCTGCGGCGAAAATCTTTCTGCCAGACGGTTTTATTGGTCTGCGCGCCCAGCGCCGAGCTGGACTGAAAACTTTGCTGCTCGCGCGCCGCCTGATAGTCCTCGCGAAAAGAATATTCCGCGTTCAAGTGGTCACCGTCATTTTGATAGGCATAGCGCAAAACATCGGCCAGACTGTCGTCATAACCCTGCGGCAGGAGATAAGTTTTGCGGTAGCGATGCTCCAGATCGAGCTGATTGTCGTCCGCAAAATTCAGGCGCTGCCGCCAATTTAAGACCAGACTGTCGCGCACTGGCCGGACATCCTGCTCGGCCACTTGATAAAAAGAAAAATAACCGGGCTGGCCGTACTCGTAGCGGTGCCAAAAACCACTGCCGTTGCCTTTCAGCGACATGGCGTCCCAGTACACGCCGCCTTCGTTATCAGCGTCCAAAAAATACAAAGTTTCCGTTTTGATAAAATTACCCTCGACAGTATTCGAGCCGATTTTAGGAAAAGTAAAAACCAGCCGGCTTGGCCCCGTGTAAAAAACATAATACGGCGTGTAAAAAAGCGGCAACGGCGAGAACCAAAAATGCGCGGTCAGATGATAAGCCACGATTTTGTCGTCGGGATAATACAAAAATTCTTTGGCGGCCAGGCGGTAATGCGGCTCCAGCAAATCGCAGGAAGTTAAGCCGGCCTGCGTGCCGGACCAGCGCTCGGCATTCAAAACACTCGCGCCGTCTTTGAAATTAATATAAAATTTTTGCGCGGCCATGTCCGGCCGCAGCGCGGCCTGCAGCCCGTAAACCTCGACGCGGCTGCTGCGCGTGTCAATGAAAATCCGGTCAGCCAGCACCTCGCGGCCATCGTAAACCAGACGGGCATTGCCGGAAGCGCTGATCCGGTCCGCTTGATAGACCAGCTCGTCGCCGCGTATGGTCACCGGCAGTCCCTCCGCAGACCAAAGACTAGCGGCCGCCAGCCCCAGCAATAATAATGAAAGCTCCCCCCGCACAGCGATAATTATAACAGATAATGATGCTGACTACTTTAATTATTATTCTGAATCGCGCAATTTTTGGAGTTTGGCCAGCAAAGAGCCACTTGTTTTCTCTGAAGTCTGTCCGCGCTCGTCCTCCGGAAGCTCCGCTTGGTCGAGGCGAAACTCAAATTTACATTCCTCACAATCGTGGTATTTTTTGTCCCGGTCGATTTTGATTTTCGTTTTGCAGTTTGGACAATTAATAAAAACAAACTCGCTCATGTTAAGATATATTACTATGGAAATTCTCAACCGCAAAGCAGGTTTTGACTACACCATACTGGAGACTATCGAGGCCGGTATCGCGCTGGTTGGCTGCGAGGTTAAGTCGATCCGCGCTGGCAGCGCCAGCATCAAAGAAAGTTACGCGCGGGCCAAAGGCGCGGAAATTTTCTTGGTCAACATGCACATCGCGCCTTACGCGCAGGGCAATATTCACAACCCGCCAGAGACCCGCGAGCGCAAACTGCTGCTCAAACGCCGCGAAATAAATAAACTAATCGGCCAGCTGCAGCAAAAAAGATTATATCTCGTGCCGCTCAAAGTTTATCTCAAAAAAAACCGCCACGTAAAAGTTTTGCTAGGTTTGGGCCAGCCTAAAAAAATGTACGACAAAAAAGAAAAGAAAAAACAGCGTGACATCGAGCGCGAATTGCGGCGGGATTTCAAACTCTAAACTTTAAACAGCCAGTTAAAACCCGAAATACCCAGCGTCAGAATGAGCGTCATGGCCAGACCGGCCAGCGTCGTGCCGAGCAGAGCGGCGAGAATAATTTTGCGGCGGTTCAAGCCCAGCAGATAACCGGCCAGCGAGCCGGTCCAGACACCGGTCCCGGGCAGCGGCACGCCGACAAACAAAATCAAGCCCCAAAATTCCCATTTCTGGATCTGCGCGCTCTTGGCGCGAGTC
>JAITIE010000147.1 GCA_031279615.1 Candidatus Margulisiibacteriota bacterium
GCTCTGTCCAGACAGGGTTTGTTTTTACTGCCGCTTTTAATAATTTTCACGCGGCTCTTTGGCGTCCTGGGCGTTCAGCTCTGTGTGCCGGTCGCGGACAGCGCCGCGTTTCTGCTGGCTCTGTATTTGTCCGCTCAGGTTTGGAAAAACCTGGCGGAAAAACGCGCGCCAGATACGCTTTGACCGGTCGGTCTCACAAACAGTATTTTTTATCAGGCATTTAATATTACCAGAATATTCATTGGGTTAATTCCAGCATCTTTTGTATCGCCTGCCGCGCTCTGTCCGCCACGGCCGCGTCAACGGTCACTAAATTCACCTCGTTTTCCAAAACAGACAGCAGTTTTTCCGGCGTGTTTTTTTTCATATTGGGGCAGACCGCCAGCAGCGTGACTGGGTAAAACTTCTTTGCTGGATTGTCCGTCCGCAAACGATATAGCAGGCCATTCTCACTGGCGACAATAAACTCCGCCGCCGGAGAGGCCGCCGCGTATTTTTGCATCTGGCCGGTGGAGCCGATGAAGTCCGCGCGGTCGAGAATGTTTTTGTTATTCTCAGGGTGCGCGAGGACGAGCGCCCGCGGATGCGCGGCTTTGACCCGCATCAGAAACTCCGCCAGGATGCGGTGATGCGTCGGACAAAAACCCGGCCATAAGATTATTTCTTTGTCGGGAACCTGCGCGGCGACATACGCGCCCAGTGATTTGTCCGGCACAAAAATTATTTTTTTCTGCGGCAGTTTTCTGACAATCTCCACCGCATTGGCCGAAGTGACGCAAATATCCGACACCGCTTTGACCGCCGCGGTGCTGTTCACATAAGTCACTACCGCCGCGCCGGGGTACATATTTCTTAATTTCGCTACCTCATCCGCATCAGCCATGTCCGCCATGGGACAGCCAGCATTAGGCTCCGGAATAAAAACTTTTTTTCGCGGAGAGAGTAGCGCGGCGGTCTCAGCCATAAAATACACACCGCAAAAAATTATTTTATCCTGCGTGATAGAAACGTCCGCGGACTTGCGGCTCAAGCCCAGACTGTCGCCCACAAAATCCGCCAGGTCTTGTATTTCCGGCGGCGTATACACATGCGCTAAAACCAGCGCGTTTTTTTCTTTTTTCAAACGCTGGATGCGCGCGGCGATTTCGGTCATCTAATGCTTGAAATGCCGGCGGCCAGTAAAAACCATCGCCAGGCCGCGCTCATCGCAGGCCGCGATAGACTCCACGTCGCGCACCGAGCCGCCTGGCTGGATAATTTCCCGCACGCCGGCTTGGGCCGCGCTGTCCACCACATCGCGGAACGGGAAAAAGGCGTCGGAAGCCAGCAGGCAGCCCGGCAATTTTTCCGCATTGTGCTCACGGGCTTTCTTGACCGCGCAGTCCAGAGCGTCGATCCGCGACATTTGTCCCGCGCCCACGCCGATCACCGCGCCGTCTTTGGCCAGCACGATGGCGTTGGATTTCACATGCCGGCAAATCTTCCAGGCAAATAATAAATTCCGCAAATCCTGCGGAGCTTTTTTGGTCTGGAGTTGCAAATCTTTCTCCGTCGTTAACATTTTGTCGCGGTCCTGCACCAGATAACCGTTGTTCGTTCTTTTGACATCCGGGCCGTTGTAAGTAAAATCCGCTTTGATCAAGCGGATATTTTTTTTCTCCTGCAATTTAGCCAGCGCCTCCGGCGTGAAATCCGGCGCGACCACCACCTCGACAAAAAGTTTGGCCACGCGCTCGGCCAGCGCCGCGGACACCGGACGGTTGACACCGACTATACCGCCAAAAGCCGAGACCGGATCGCCGGCCAGCGCTTTGTCGTAAGCCTCCTCGGGCGTGGCGCCAACAGCCGCACCGCAAGGGTTGGTGTGCTTGACAATCGCCACGGCCGGTTCGTCAAAATCCGCGACGATATTCTGCGCGGCGTCGATATCGATAATATTATTGAAAGACAATTCCTTGCCGTGCAGCTGCGTGTAGGGTTTGCCGATGTACACGGCGTTCTGATGCGGATTTTCGCCGTAGCGCAATGTCTGCGTGACATTCGGTGTCTTGCGCAGCAGGGTTTTATTCAGATAATCACCGATCGCTTTATCGTAAGCCGAGGTGCGCTCAAAAGCCTTTACAGCCAGATATTCCTTGACTTCCAGCGGCACGGTTTTATTTTTGCGCAATTCCGCCAGCACCGGCGCGTAATCTTTGGGGTCGGTGATAACCGCAACCGCGCGGTAATTCTTGGCCGCCGAACGCAGCATTGACGGCCCGCCGATGTCGATATTTTCAATGGCGTCTTTTAATTCAATCTCCGGTTTGGCAATCGTCTGCTCAAAAGGATAAAGATTGACCACCACTATATCAATGAAAGCAATGCCGTGTTTCTGACAAACGGCCGCATGTTCGGGATTGTCGCGCAAAGCCAGCAGGCCGCCGTGGATTTTAGGATGCAGTGTTTTCACGCGGCCATCGAGCATTTCAGGGAAGCCGGTCACTTCCGAAACATCGAGTGTCTGAACGCCGTTTTCCTTGAGAACTTTGGCAGTGCCGCCGGTCGAGATAATTTCACAGCCCAGCGCGGCCAGTCCCTGACAAAACTCCACGATGCCTGTTTTATCGGAAACCGAAACCAGCGCGCGCATAAAACCTCCCAAAATTTTTAGGGGAAAATTATATCATATGTTATAATCTCGTTCATGCAGATTTGCATATTTGAGGATAAAGGTTATGCTAATTTACTGCCATTAACCTATACCCGTCCTGCCTATCTGCTGCGCGCCGGTCTCCAGACTCTGCTGGAGAAAATAATAACCCAATTGCCAGCAGGACAAACAAACCTGGTCCTGCACTGCCGCAAAGAATTACAGCCGTGGCTGCAATTGCAGGACAAATATCCGGTCAATGAATTGCGCGCCGAGGACACATTTTTTATCAACGGGCGTCTGCTGGCCGGCACGCCGTTTAAAACCAGCGGCAAAAATTTCCTGCTCTCTTACAATGACGTGCCGCTGCTGGCCAAACTCGACGCTAAAACTATGAAAAAATTTGTTCTGCCGTCAGTTTTTGATCTAAAAACTTTTCGCGCTTACCGTCCTGTCGAAACTAAATCGAGCCTGCCAATCGCCAATTATTTTTGGGATATTCTGGCTGGCAGCAGCGCGGACATCCAGGCCGACGCGCAGCGCAGTGGACAGCTCGGCCAGTATCTTTCTGACACGGCGCACATGCAAATAGTCAATCCGCAGAATGTTTTTATCGGCCGCAATGTAGTTTTGAAACCCGGCGTTGTTCTCGACGCCAGCGGCGGGCCTATATACATCGCCGACCAGGCGGAAATCCTGCCCAATGCGGTTATTCTGGGGCCGGTTTACATTGGCGAAAAAACGCTGATCAAAGCCACGGCCAGGATTTACGGCGGCACGGTCATCGGGCCGGTCTGCAAAGTCGGCGGTGAAGTGGAAAACTCTACCCTGCTTGGCTATACCAACAAACAGCATGACGGATTTCTAGGGCATGCTTATCTCGGCGAATGGGTCAATCTCGGCGCCGGCACGGAAAACAGCGATCTCAAAAACAATTATCATCCGGTCAAAGTCCAAATTAGCGCTAGCCGTGAGATAAATTCCGACAGGCAATTTGTCGGCTGCTGTATCGGCGATCACACCAAAACTGGCATCAAAACCATGCTCGCCACCGGCGCGGTGATTGGCTGTTTCAATAATATTTACGGCGCGGGTTTTCAGCCGAAATATCTGCCCTCTTTTGTTTGGAACGATAACAGCGCGCCACCCGCCGAGCACCGGCCGGACAAGGCGATCCAGACCGCCAAAATCGTTATGGCGCGGCGCGGGTTTGAATTAAGCAAAGAGCAGGAAAAAATTTATCAGCAGGTCTGGCAAAACAGCGCGAAAGAACGTAAACTACTCAAAATTAAAACCGCCGGATGGAGCAAAAAATGATTAACAATATTTTTATTTTCGAGGACGAAAAGTACAGCAATTTTCTGCCGTTGACTCAGATGCGGCCGGTTTACGATTTGATCTGCGGGGCTTCACCGCTCATTGCCAAGATTGCGCGCGCGTTTCCCGAGGCCAATATTTCCCTGCATTGCCGCGAACACCTGAAAAATATCGCCAAGCAAAATCATACCGGCATCAGCATCAATAATCTGAACACCGGCCTCGGCTGCCTGATTGTCAACGGCCGTCTACTGGCCAGCGAAAAATTTAAAGAAAATCTCCTGCTGGACGGCACGGACAGATTGTTTATTAACCAAAACAACGAGGTGCTGGCCGGTTATCTAAACACCAATAATCTGTATGAACTGCGTGATATTCTGGACGACGCGATTTCTTCGCACAAGATTATCAATACCTTTCGCAACCGCGCGGAGATACTGCACGGCAAGGAAAAACTTATTGAATATCCCTGGGACATCCTTAACACCTGCGCCGAACAAATCGCGCTGGATTTCAAAACGATGGTGCCGATGGGCATAGTCAAAGGTCATATTGATATTAACGCGTCTGTGCTGGATGAATATAAGCTCTACGTCGGCGATGAAGCGCGTGTGTTTTCCGGCATAACTCTAAATTGCGAGAAAGGGCCGATTTATATCGGCGATCACTGCGTCATCAAACCAAACACTTATATAGAAGGACCGGCCTATATCGGCAAATA
>JAITIE010000038.1 GCA_031279615.1 Candidatus Margulisiibacteriota bacterium
CGGCCAAAACGGTCGACCAGCTCCTGCTCAATATTTTCCACATCCTGCGCGGTCCTGGAATCCATAATCCGGCGGTAAAAAGAAATACGCAAAATTTCTTCTTCCATATAATCCCGCGGCAAATAATTTTCCTGCTTGGCCGGCAGACGGAAAATCTGCTCTTCCTCAATTTTCTCACCGCGCACTTCACGCACCGAAGCTTCCAGCATTTTATTGTACAGAGTGAAGCCGACATTTTGGACAAAACCAGACTGCTGGGCGCCTAGAATATTTCCCGAACCGCGAATCTCCAGATCGCGCATCGCCAGACGGTAGCCCGCGCCGAGCATCGTAAATTCTTTGAGCGCGTGCAGTCTGGCCTCGGCGTCTGGATTCAAAACCGCCGCGGCTGGATAAAACAGATAAGCGTAAGCCTGCTGCGCGCTGCGCCCCACGCGGCCACGGATTTGATGCAGCTGCGCCAAACCAAAATGATCGGCGTTTAAAACAATAATCGTATTCGCGCCTGGAATATCAATGCCGTTCTCGATAATCGTCGTGCAGAGCATAATATCCACCCGTCTTTCGACAAAATCCAGCACCGCCTGCTCCAATTTTTGCTTCGGCATTTTGCCGTGTGACAGCACAAGACGCGCGGCGGGAACAAGCTCCTGAATTTTAGTCTGCCAGTAGGGCAAAGATTTTATGTCATTATTCAAAACAAAAATCTGCCCGCCGCGCTCCAGCTCACGCTCCAGCGCCGCTTGCAATTTCTCTGATGCATACTCGGCCAGGATAGTTTTGATTGGCCGGCGGCGCTTAGGCGGTGTGCGCAAAATGCTGATGTCGCGCATGCCGGACAGCGAGAGATACAGGGTGCGCGGTATCGGCGTGGCTGAAAGCGTGAGAATATCCACATTGACCGTCAGTTTTTTGATAAACTCTTTGTGCTCCACACCGAAACGCTGTTCTTCATCGACCACCAGCAAGCCGAGGTCTTGAAAAGCGATATCCTTTTGCAACAAGCGGTGTGTGCCGATTACGATATTGGTCTGGCCGGATTTCAGTTTTTTGATGATGCTGCGGTTTTCCGCCGGTGTGTGAAAACGCGACAACATTTGAATATCCAGAGCATAGTTTCGGAAACGCGCCTGAAAATTATGATAATGCTGGCTGACTAAAATTGTCGTCGGCGCCAGCACCGCCACTTGCCGGCCAGCCATGGCCATTTTGAAAGCCGCGCGCAAAGCGATCTCCGTTTTACCGAAACCCACATCGCCGCAAATCAAGCGGTCCATCGGGAAAGAGGCTTCCATATCCTGCTTGACCGCTGCAATCGTTTTGCTCTGGTCCGGCGTCTCCTCAAAAGGGAAATCCGCTTCCACCAAAAGCTGCTGCTCGGTATCCTCCGGACAGACCCAGCCTTTGGTCATTTTGCGCAGGCGGTACAGATTAAATAATTCCAGCGCGATATTTTTGGCCGCGGTCCTGGCTTTTTGTTTAGCCTTTTCCCAGGAGCCGGAGCCGGAACTCAAATTAGTCAGCGCCGGATGCAAATCGCCGGCAGAATAACGGTGCAGGAGTTTAGACTGCGTGAGCGGCACAAAGATCGTCTGCGTGTCCGCAAATTGCAGTTCGTAATACTCGCCAGCCACCGAATGTTCGCGCTTATACTTCAACCCGCGAAAAATTGCGACGCCGTAATTTTCATGCACCACATACTCGCCCGGCTGAAAATCCGGCAGCAGATAATCTTCGCTTTCCTGAAAATCCGTGTCACGGGTCAGCGCGTCAGGCAGCGGCTGATAAGCGTTGATTTCCGCAAAATCCAATTGGCTCAAAGAACGCTGGTCTTGAATATTGAAAGAACGGATCGACTCCAGCAAATTGTCCAGAAATTCCAGGCGCAGCGGCGTAACGTATCCCTGCGGGTAAATGTCGATGATTCCGCCGCGCACAGCCAGTTCGCCGCGGTCTACGACTAATTCCACGCGGTGATAATTAAGAGCGGTCAGCTCCGCGACCAAGCGGGAAAAATCGTACTCCTGCCCCCGCGTGAGTTTCATTAACTGCGCGAGATTAAAACGACACCCAGCATGATAACCAGCACGCCTAGCCAGCGCACCGGTGAAACAGCTTCTTGAAAAAGAAAAAACGAAGCCAGCAGCACGACCGCATAACCCAGACTAAGCATCGGATAGGCCACGCTCAATTCCACGCGGGAGAGCACGATCATCCAGAACAGCGACGACAAAAAATAAAAAGCAAAACCGGCAAAGACCCACGGGTTGGTGAAAGCGCGCATGAACTGCGGGACAATCTGCGCTAAATCGGTGAAATTAAATTGACCAACCATAGTCATGCCCTTTTTTAACAACAACTGGCCAACCACACCGATCAGCACCGGCACTAACACCAATAATATTGTCTGCATATATCCTCCTTTTTTAGCCATTTATATTTTTTTCCGGTACACCAATACCTGACCAAGTTTGTACGCGCTAAAAAAGGCCGCCGCCGCAACGACCGCCGCAAAAACCAAAAGCCCGCGCAGGGACAGCTGTGAAATCAACAATGTGCCGCCGCCGACCAAAGCGGCGCAGGCGTAAAGCAACAGAGCCGTGCGGGCCTGCGCAACACCTTGCAAAACGGTCTGGCGGGTTGACCGGCGCCGGCCAGCCAAACGCAGATAAAGCAAGATCAGCTTGTCCAGCCTGCGTTGCAGGAAACCTTTCATCCGCGCTAGGCGATGCGAAGAATGATCGCGGCCGGGCGTAAAAATCCCCAGCCCGTTGAGTGTGCGCAACACCATGACCAGCAACGTGTCAAAGATCGGCACCGCCAGCACCAGCAAAGGGATCAAAACGCTGATGCCTTCGTAAATATATTCATAGCGTTGAAAAAACTCACTGTGCCAAAGCACGATCTCCCAGTTGCTGATTTCTTTGACCTGCAAAAGGATAGCCACTGCGCCCAGGGTAAAACCCAAAAACAAAGAGCCGAGATCGCCCATAAAAATCGAAGCTGGCGAAAAATTGTATTTCAAAAAAGCCAGCGCGCAGGCCGCCAGCAGTACGCAGAACATCGCCAGGTCCGGCTGGCCGGCTTTGTAAGACAGGAGAAAAAAGAAAAACGCCGCGAGCGCTGAAACTCCGGCGGCCAGGCCGTCCATATTGTCCAGCAAATTAATTGAATTTGTGATAAAAGCCAGCCAGCAAACCGACACTAGACTATTCAAAATATCCAGCTCCAAAAAAGAAGTCTTGAGGCCAAAACCAAAAACCAGCAGCGCGGACACCGCCAGCTGACCGGCCAGTTTGGTTTTCCAGGTCAGACCGTATTTGTCATCGCATAATCCCAGCAGGGCAATTAGCGCCGCGCAAAACACCACGGCTTTCAGGTTAAGGTCTGTCACGCCTTTATAAAAAAAACACAACCCCAGCACAAAAGGGATCAGGATGCCCAAACCGCCCAGCAGAGGAATAGTCTCTGTCTGCATTTTGCGGGCTTCCGGTTTGTCGACGATGTTCAATTTCCAGGCCAGTGCTTTGACCAGCGGCACGGTCAGCAGTGTTAAAACAAAAACCGCCAGCGTCGGCAGGAGAAAAATTTCCACGGCTTACTCCCTATAATTTACGCAGATTTTCCGCCTGACGGCCTTGCGTGCCGTTGACCAAATCGAAAACCAGTTTGGAATTTTTAAGAATGAAATTAAAATCATAAGCGCTGTGCGCCACGGCCACTAAAACACAATCCACACTGGCCAACAATCCGGGCGTTAAATCCTGCGACTCGTATTCGCGCGGATTTTTGTCAACAGCGTACAGTTCATGCTCAAATTTAAATTTGGGCACATAAGGATCATTGTAAAGCACATTTGCGCCGGCGTCTTCCAGCAGCTTGATGAGATACAAAGCCACGGAGTTGCGGCAGTCGTCAATATCTCTTTTGAAAGCCGCGCCCAAGACTAGTATTTTGGCGCCGCTGATATTTTTGCCGGCAACGCTCAAAAGCTTGCGCAGCCGGTCAAGCACATAATACGGCATGTTCATATTGGTGTCGGCGGCCAGCTCGATGAAGCGCGTAAAAAAATCATACTCGCGCGCTTTCCACGACAGATAAAAAGGATCGACCGCGATACAATGCCCGCCCACGCCGGGGCCGGGATAAAACGGCATGAAACCAAAAGGTTTGGTGCTGGCCGCCTCGATCACCTCCCAAATGTCGATGCCCATGCGCTCGGAAAGCATCAGCATCTCATTGACCAGCGCAATATTTACCGCGCGAAAAGTGTTTTCCAAAATCTTGCACATTTCGGCAGTCTTGGGACAGGACACTTCATGCACCTTGTCCGCATCAATAAACACGCGGAAAAGATCAGCTGTCAGCTTAGTCGACGCTTGGTCGATGCCGCCCACAACTTTTGGTGTATTGTGCGCGTTAAATTTTTTATTGCCCGGATCGATGCGTTCTGGCGAAAAAGCCAAATAAAAATCCTGCCCGGCTTTGAGTCCGGTTTTTTCCAAAATCGGCAGCACGACCTCTTCGGTCGTCCCCGGGTAAGTCGTGGACTGCAAAACTATCAACTGGCCTTTTCGCAAAGTTTTAGCCGCGGATTCTGCCGCGCTGCGCACACAGGCCAAATCGGGCGCTTTGTGTTTGTCAAAAGGCGTCGGCACGCAGATAAAAACCACATCCATTTCCCGCAAACCGGCAAAGTCTGTCGAGGCGCTCAGAGTTTTTTTATTTAGGACAAGTTCTCTGACCGCTTCGGCCGGCACGTCGGGAATATAGCTCGCGCCCTTGTTGATGCTGTCCACTTTGCCCTGACTTAAATCAAAGCCGACAGTGCGCACACCGGCTTCGGCGAACGAGCGTGCCAGCGGCAGGCCAACGTAACCGATGCCGATGATGCCGACCTGCACACTTTTGTCTTTTATCTTATCCGCCAACATTGCTTATCTCCTTTTTAAGTCTGGTTCGCAAAATATATTTACCGAGCAAAAAATCAGTATTTATATAAATCGCCCAATTTCGTCTTTTTATGTTCGATCACCATTTTTAAAATTTCCTCCAGCTGTACTTCGGGCTGAAAACCAATTAGTTCTTTTATTTTGAAAAGATCCGGCACGCGGCGCTCCATATCTTCAAAACCGAGCGGATAAGCTTTTTCGTAAGGAACATAGGTTAATTTAGAGCGGCTGCCGGTCAACTCGATGATTTTTTTGGCCAAATCCTCGATCGAAATTTCCAAACTATTGTTGCCGACATTGATAACCTGACCCACGGCACGGGACGTCTCGGCCAAACGTTTTATGGCATCAACCGCATCGCCGACATAAGTAAAACAGCGCGACTGATGGCCGTCGCCGAATATTGTAATGTCTTCATTGAGCAGCGCCTGCCGCACAAAATTGGGGATCACCATGCCGTAACGTCCGGTCTGCCGCGGCCCCACTGTGTTAAAAAACCTAACTACGATCACCGGCAGTTTTTTTTCCTGATGATAGGCCAGCGCCATGAATTCGTCGACCGCCTTGGCGTAAGCGTAAGACCAGCGCGATTTATCCGTCGCGCCCATGATCGTGTCGTCCGTTTCGCTGAAAGGAAATTTATTGCTTTTGCCGTAAACCTCCGAGGTCGAGGCGATGAGAATCTTTTTCTGATACTTGTCCGCCGCCGCTAAAACAACTTCCGTGCCTTTGAGATTGGTCATCAGTGAATTGAGCGGCTTTTCCACGATCGTGTAAACGCCCACCGCCGCGGCCAGATGATAACAAACATTGCAATCCTGCATCAGCTCAGCGACAATCTTTTGGTCCAGCACCGAGCCTTTGATCAATTTGAACCGGCCGGAAGCCGCCAGCGGCGCGACATTTTCTTCCCGTCCGGTGGAAAGATCATCGAGAGCCACCACGCTGTGGCCTGCGTTGACATAAGACTCCGCCAAATGCGAGCCGATAAATCCGGCTCCGCCGGTGATAAAAATTTTCTGCATGATGTTTTTAAGTATAACCTACTTTGACAGATTTTTCACATAACTTTCCGCCGATTCGGCAAAATTTTCGAGCACGCGGTTTTCTTTCTGCGCCGCGACCTCTGCAAACAAAGGTTTGGCGGCCTGATAATCACCTTCGTTAAAATAAATCACCGCCAGCTCATACGTAAAAATATAATAATTATTGGG
>JAITIE010000059.1 GCA_031279615.1 Candidatus Margulisiibacteriota bacterium
CGGGCGGCATTCTGGCATTAAAATTGTGTTAAAATAAGTTTATGCAGGAAATTTTGGCCAAACAATTTTACGGTAACACTATCGGCGCCTATATTTGGTTTGCGGTGGGTCTGGCGCTGTCCGTGATTTTTATCTGGTGCTGCGCGCGATTTATCCTGCATTCCTGCGAAAAATGGAGCCAGAAACATGCGGTTTTTTTGCAAGATATTCTTTTTGAAAATATCGAAAAAAATCTCCTCGTGCCGGCTTATTTCTTGGCTTTTTGGCTTAATTTTCAGCACTTGCTCGTGTCCGCGGCCGCGCTGAAATTTCTCAATGTGACGGCCAAAATACTTTTCGCTTATTACGGCATTCGTTTCCTGACTAATTTTGTCACGCCGCTGGTCGAGCACGGCCTCGGCAAAAAAAACACTTTCAATAACAAACAGACCGCGACCGTGATCAAAATCCTGCTGCAAATCCTGATCTGGACTTTGACGCTGACTCTCCTGCTCGACAATCTGGGCATACGCGTTTCCGCGCTGGTCACGGGACTCGGCATCGGCGGCGTGGCTATCGCGCTGGCTTCACAGTCCATACTCGGTGATTTGTTCAGTTATTTTATTATCTTTTTTGACCGGCCGTTTGAGCTGGGCGATTATATCGTGATCGGTGAATTCCGCGGCACGGTGGAAAATATCGGCGTCAAGACCACGCGTCTGCGCAGTCTCGATGGCGAAGAATTGGTTTTCTCCAACACCGATCTGACCGGCTCGCGCGTGCGCAATTACAAACGCATGAATTTGCGGCGCGTGGTTTTCCGGCTCAATCTGCCACAGCAAACGCCGCTGGAAAAACTCCAAGAAGTTCCGCGGCTGCTGGAAACCATTATCCGCGAGCAGCAACAGGCCAGTTTTGACCGCGCCCATTTTGCGGAATTCGGCGCGTCAACGCTGGTCTTTGAAGTGGTTTACTATGTTTTGAGTAACGATTACAATCGTTACATGGACATTCAGCAGGCGATCAATTTTCGGATCAAGGAAGAATTCGTTAAAAGGAATATCGAGCTGGCCTATCCGGCGCAAGCTATTTTTCTGCAAAAGGAGGGTTAAGCATGGCTGTCAACTATCCGCAATTATCTATTTTGGCCTGGCTGCGGCGGCTGTTTGAATTTATCGCGGCGCACAAATACTGGGTCGCGCTGGCGGTTTTGTGTCTGGCCGCGCGTGTGCTGGCGCCGACGACTTTTTGGATCGGCGCGGTGGCGTTTTTTCTCTATCTGCTGATGCACCCGCTCACAGAATATCTCTACAGCAAAATCCATTCCCGCCGGCTGGCCGCGCTGGCGAGCATCATCCTGCTGACCGCCGCGCTGCTTTTCATCATCTCGCTGGTCGTGCCGGCGCTTATCATGCAGACTTTTGAGCTGCTCAAGAATTCGCAGAATATCAACGCCCAGATCGGCCTGCTGACCGCCGAGCTGCAAAATAAATTTCAGCAGTTTCAGGAACTGCTGCCCGCGCAGGCGCAAAGCTCGATACACGAAAGCATCAGCCAGTATTTGGTGCTGTGGAGCAACAACATTCTGGGCTTTTTCAAAGACATTGTTAATTCGCTGTCACGCACGATCACCTCGGTGTTGCAATTTCTGGTCGCCTATGTGCTGTTGATTTACATGCTGTTTGACACCAAGCCGGTGGAAAAATTCAAAGCGTCGCTGCTGCGTGAAGCCAGCAATAAAGAAAAAAAAATCCTGACCATGATGTACAAAATCATCACCGGTTATTTCGTCGGACAACTGCTACTTTCGCTGATCAGCTCGCTGGTGGTCTGGATTTTTTATCTGCTGATCGGCCTGAAATTTCCCCTGCTGCTGGCGCTGTGGAACGGTTTCATGCAGTTTATTCCGTTTTTCGGACCGGTCTTGGCGGCTCTGCCCGCCGTGCTGGTCACTTTTCCGGATCACCTGTACTTGGTTTTGCCAATTGTGATTTTTTTCTGCATTATGCAGGCTATCCTCGCCAATATCCTCGCGCCGCAAATCTTGAGCAAAAGCACGCGTCTCTCGCCGCTCGTGGTTTTTCTGGTCATGCTGCTGGGCGCGGAAATCTGGGGCATTTGGGGCATGATTTTTTCCCTGCCGGTGGCGTCAATCCTAATCATGTGCTGGCGGATGTACATCGGCCACAAATTCGCGCGGGCCAAGATATTTGCCGGACGCAAAGAACTAATGCCTGTTTCGCGCCGCAAGCCCAACCTCAGCAACTATTGACAGTTAATTTCAACAATGCTAAATTAAGCAAAAATTTATTGACTTTAAATATCAATAATTAAAGGAGCGCCCCGATGCTTTTAACCGAGCTGGACAAAAAGGAAAAGGCCCGCATTATCAAAATCAACCGGCAGGACCGCGCGGAGATCGCAGTCCGGTTGACCGATATGGGGCTGGTCAAAGGCGTGCAACTAGAATTGATCCGCCGCGCGCCGCTGGGCGACCCGCTGGAAGTCAAAACCGGTAATTTTCTTTTGCTCTCCCTGCGGCGGGAAGAAGCCGAGATTATCGAGGTGGAGAAATTATGAAAAAACCGGAAAATAAAGAAATTTTAGTCGCGCTGGCCGGCAATCCCAACAGCGGCAAGACTTCACTTTTCAACAGCATTGTCGGCACGCATCTCAAGGTCGGCAATTATCCGGGCGTCACTATCGAAAAAACCGAAGGCGCGCTCAAATACGGCGGCTACAAAATAACTTTTGTCGACCTGCCCGGCACTTATTCTCTCTCGCCTTATTCGCCGGAGGAAGTCATCACGCGCAATTTTATCGTCGAGGAAAAACCTGACGTTGTGCTGAATGTCGTGGACGGCACCAATCTGGAACGCAATCTGTATCTCACCACGCAAATCATGGAGCTGGGCGCCAATATGCTGATCGCCCTCAATATGTATGACGAAGTTTTACAACAGGGCACCAAAATTGACTTCAAGCAACTGCAGAAAATGCTCGGCTGTCACATCGTGCCAACTATTGCCACGCGCAAAGACGGCCTCGACAAACTGCTGGAGCATATCGTTAAAATATATGAGCGGAAAATCGTCATTGCCAAAAACAAGCTGGGCTACGATCCGCAGGAAAAAGATCCGGCGGTTTTGGCGGAAAGCCGTTATGCTTTTATCAATGGCGCGGTCAAGGAAACTGTCGAGTATCTGGACAAGCCGCTTAAAACGCTGACGGATTGGATCGACGCTATTTTTATCAACCGGCTGCTTGGCATTCCGATTTTTCTGTTCATCATGTGGGCGATTTTCCAGCTGACTTTCAAGCTCGGTGAATATCCGATGGGCTGGGTCGAGTCCGCAATCGTTTTCCTCAGCGAGTTTGTTTCCGGCGTCTTGCCGGAAGGCTGGTTCTCTTCTCTGCTGGTCGACGGCATCATCGCCGGAGTGGGCGGCGTGATCAGTTTCCTGCCGAGTATCCTGCTCCTGTTTTTAGGCATTTCTTTTTTGGAAGCGACCGGTTACATGGCGCGCGCGGCTTTTGTCGTGGACAAGCTCATGCATAAGATCGGACTGCACGGCAAATCTTTTATTCCCATGCTGACCGGTTTTGGCTGTTCCGTGCCGGCTTTTATGGCCTGCCGCACACTCAAAAACCCCGCCGACCGCATCACCACCATGCTGATCATTCCTTTTATGTCCTGCGGCGCCAAATTGCCCGTGCATTTGCTTCTCATCGGCGCGTTTTTTCCGGAGCGGCTCAGCGGCAATATGTTGTTCGGCGTTTATATGTTCGGGATCCTCGTAGCGCTGTTGTCCGCTTTTTTATTAAAGAAATTTTTATTCAAGGGCGAGTCCGAGCCTTTCGTTATGGAACTGCCGCCCTACCGCGCGCCAACTATCGGTTATTTGCTGATCCAGATGTGGATCAAAGCTCAGCTCTATCTCAAAAAAGCCGGCACGATTATCCTGCTGGTGTCGATTATCATGTGGGGCTTGACGAGTTTTCCGTCCCTGCCCGAGGATTATCCGGGCGAGATGTCGCAAATCGAGTACAGTCTGGCGGGACGCGCTGGCAAATTCATTGAGCCGGTGATCAAGCCGCTGGGCTTTGACTGGAAAATCGGCATTGCGCTGGTGAGCGGTGTGGCCGCCAAGGAAGTGGTGGTCTCCACGCTCGGCACGATTTACGCGCTGGACGACGCGGATATCGAGGACGAAGAAGCCACCGCTTTGAAAGACCGGATCAGCAGTGATCCTGTTTTTACTCTGCCGACTGTTTTAGCTCTGCTGGTTTTTATCCTGCTCTACGTGCCGTGTCTCGCCGCGACTGCAGTTTTTCATAAGGAAGCCGGCAGCTGGCGTTACACCGCCCTGTACTTTGGTTATTCCTGCGGCGTGGCCTGGCTGGCCGCTTTTGTAGTCCAGCGAATCAGTTCTTTGTTTTTCTGAGCAGCGCAAATAAATTGCGGCCGCCAAACTGGCCGCGGACGCGGTCTTTGCCAGTGTAAGTAATCGTGCCGTGCACGGAAGTTATTTCGATCATACCGGCTTCCGGACGTGTAAAAAAATCCGTGTCTTTGATATTCTGCGCCAGCATCTCGCTGACCATTTGCGGCACAACTAAATCACAGACTTCTTTGGAGCCGGACGCCAGCGCGTTCTCGTCTTTTTTCTTGGCGTAAGACTGAAAGATCAGCGGCATACGCGTCGCGCCGCCCGCACCGGAACGCAGCGCGGTCTGGACATAGGGCGTGAGCAGTCCCTCGTCTATGATCAAGGAAAAATTACTAAACGCCTCTTTGCCGTACTCTTTGATTTCCTTAATTTCTTTTTTGACCGGCGTAACGCCGAGCCGCCGCCACTCGCTGGAGCCGCGCAGTTGATCCAGCGCCGTGATAATCTGCTCCATAGTCGCCGCCGAAGTGCGGTTGCCGCGCCGCACCCGCAGATTTACCGCCAGCGCGTTGACATGATACTGATACAAAAAGCCATGTCCGGGCAGATCGAGGCGCGCTTTGCGCTCAATAATGCCCTTGAGCAACTCCGCGTCATGCCGCGGCGCCAAGAAATACATTATTTCTTTATCCACCGGCACCGTAATCCGCAGCAGCCCCATGCGGTCGCGGCCGCCCATACCGGCGGCAAAAGAGATCAACGGCACGCTCAAACCCATTTCTAAAATTGCCGCCGCGATTGCCGCGGCCGCGCCGCGCTGCACAATGCAGGCCAGCACATCATAATTTGTCGGCTCTGGTTTTGCCTCGCCGCACAATTCGGTCAAGAGTTTCGTGTTAAATTCCAGCGGCGTCCGGCGCAACAGTGTAACCTCTTTGGCGTAAATCGAGCCGCGGCCGGGCAGATAAAGATCCAGCGCCTCCGTAATCTGCCGCATAACGCCGGTCTGAAATTGGCGCGGCACATAAAAACGGCAGAGCGCGGCACGGTTCTCCTCCGGCGTGGTGTAAGTGTGCAGACCGAGAAACCGCGCGTGATCGACCAGCATTACCTGCTTGGCGCGCTGCAAATAAACTTCCGGTATTTCCAGCGTCTGCAACGCGGCATTCAGCGCGGCCAGCACATGGTCATCGACCACGCAGGTTATTTTAGCCAGATCGTCCTGTCTCTGCATCATTTCCCTCACAACACCACTTCGCTGGTGATCGATTTGCGCGCGTTATTTTGATTGAGTATGCCGGAAATCAGCACCGCCAAAATCGGAAAAACGCTGGCCGCGGCCACGATGCCAAAAGCCCCGCCGGTAATGCCGGACTCGCGGCCAATGCTCAAACCCGCCGCGATAACCAGCGGCACGGTTACGGGGCCGGTGGTCACACCCGCGGAATCCCAGGCGATCGCCGCAAAATCCTCCGCGGAAATCATGGTCAGCAACAGGGCTGGGATATACGAAGCGACCAAAATCCAGGCCAGCGGCAAATCAAACAAGATGCGGGCAAAACCAACGCTCATGCCCGCGCCGACGCCAAGCGCGACCATAAAAATCAAGGTGCTTTTTTTGTAGGTGCCGGTAGTCAGGTCTTCCACCGTGGCGCCGAGCGCGGCCAGCGACGGCTCGGCCAGCGTCGCTCCGAAGCCCAAAATGTAAACGAAAATTAATACGACTATTATGCCGACGGTCGGCCCCCACTCGGCAAAAACCGCCTGCGCCACGGGGATATAACGGTAAATGCCGGTGCGCGGATCGTAATTGAGCGGCTCAAAAGGCACGGCCTGCGGCAGGGATTTATTTTGCTGTATCCAAATATATTGGCGCGGTCCGCGCGGCGTGGCGGCCGTAAAAACCGCCGAATCATCCGCGCGCACCAGCGTCGCTTCCTGTGTTGTTTCCGCGTAGGCATGCGGCAACGCCGCGCCGGCCTGGGCGCCCAGCTCGGAGATGCCCCGCTCCATGCCCAGTGTGAAAAGAAACATGCCGGTTATCGTAAACACAATACCGAGAACAGTGATGTCCGTTTCGCGGATTTTTTCGCGCACGACAAGCCAGATAGTCAGGATCAACACCACGGCCAGCGGCAAGACAGTGCCGAGCGAACTTTTGAGCGCCGCGATTATCCGAGAATTCACCGGCGCTGTTTCCAGCGGCGCAACTGCGGTGTCCGCGGCAGCCGGAAAATAATTATTGTATTCTCTTGGTGAGATAACGCCTTTTTGTCTGGCGGCAGCGGCCAGCTCAACCAGCGCCTGCGGACTGCCGGCCACGTATTCGGCTTTGGCGCGGATCTCCGGCTGCGCGGAAAAAAACTCTTGCGCCGAAGCGACATCGGGCACTTTGGGTCCAAGCGCAAAAGCCAGAATAAACACCGCCAAGACCGGCAGCGCGGAAGCCAGAGTCACCACGCCCAAACCGGACGCTCCGACTTTTTTTGCGCCGGCAATACGGGAAACGCCCAGACCCAGCGCGATAATCAGCGGCACGGTCACCGGACCGGTGGTCACGCCGCCGGTATCCCAGGCCAGATTGGCCACGGGGCGCAGGAGCGGACTGTATTCAAAAAAAACACCGAGCAATAAGAGCAGCGGCATGACTAAATAGACCGCCGGCTTGAAAGCCCAGCCGTAAATAAAACGGAACATGCCGAGCAGCACGGACAAACCCACGCCGGCGGCGATGGCGTAAACCAGCCAGTTGGCGCCGCGGTTGAGCAGCAGATACAGCAGCGGCGCGTCCCAGGCGTTGACCGCGCTGCCTTGAATTTTCAAAAAATTGATAGCCGGTTCAGCGATAGTCGCCGTCACGCCGATCACTATGGCAAAAACCGCCACGCCCCAAATGCCGGTTTTTTGCGGCAGGCGCAGGCCGCATTGTTCGCCGAGCGGCATGATACCGAGGAAAAGTCCTTCCAGAAAAAAAGCCAGGCCGATTACGGTGGCGCCGACGCCAAGAGCCACAGACAGCGCGTGCTGTATAGGCATGCGCAAAACAAAAGTCTGCGCCAGAAAAAGATAAACGACCACAAACGCCACGGCCTTGATTTGCGCGCCGATTTTGCCGGAAGCATAAGAAGTAATCAAAGAAACTATCTGACGCAGCGGGATTCTCCGGCGTTTCTCCGGCGGAGCCTTTTCCGGGTCTTCTACCGCCTGGATTATTTTAGACATGCTTGATTATAATATAACAATTATTCTGGTGTCATCTTTCCATTCATCATTGTCGTAGCATAAACCTTGCCTTCATTTACATGATGCATTTTCCCACCAGGAGTAACCATATACATAATACTGTCATAATAGAAACATACGTTTATGACTTCAAAAAACTCATCTTCATTCAGCTTAATCCTTGTTGGTTCACGAAAACGGATTATCAAACCTATACCATTTCTTAAAATCCCGCTCCAAGCGACAGCTTGAGAGGAAAAATGATATTTAACCGCCATTTTGTCTCTGTAATTTGTTTTTAGGTCACGCCTTATATCAAAGTCCGTAACATTAAACCTACACCCAATTATTTTACGATATAACATCTGCCGCCTCCATCAATGCTTATTATTTATAACCTTTAGGTTACTATAATTATATATCGCAAGTAACTTAAATTAGTTGCAGAATTTTGTAAATAAATCTGGGGTTATCTTGCTGAAATTTCTCACTCAATCACAAAATTCACGATCTTATCCGGCACTATAATTTTTTAAAGGATGGTTTTACCGGCCAGATGTTTTTGCACCGCGGGATTAGCGAGGACTAATCAGATTATTTCCTCAAACCTGTGACAAAACCCAACACCCCATTTATTCCGCCGGCAGCACGCACCAGATTGTTCCAAAGTATACCAAAAAAGAAACCATCTGCCGTATGGGCAATTTGCTCCGCCTCAGCAAAAGTAACCCACTGATGTCCTTTAGATGCTTCTGAATTTAACGCGCTTGGTATCTGGCTGGCCGGTAGACGCAACACGTATAAATCAGATACATGAATATTGATTTGATTATCTATGTTATTAAAATTAGCGTTTGTTGTTTGACTGCCAGTATAAAAAAAATTTTGTCTGACCAGTGTCTCATATTTTTCTTTTATATTGTTATACATTTTCTGTTCATCTGGCATAAAGGAAATATTATCTTTTTTTTCGGGCAGACCAAAGACTTCTTCTAAAAACTCTTCTATCATATTTTCCCTGAAGGTCAAGCCGGATTTTTTATGTCCGCCAATGCCTTCTTGAGAAGCTGTATCTTTTTTAGTCTTAAAATTAATCAACACCATGCCCCTGCCATTATCAGCAGCAACATCGATGATCAAACCATCGGAAGCGCCGTGCGGCAGGGCCAATTCGTGTACAAGTCCTCTGGGTACATTTTGAATTTCTCGGCAACCTCCGTATATAGTTAAAGGCTCCTGCCATTTGGCTGTTAATTTTTCTATTTCTGCCAGAGTAATCTGAGGGTTTTTGATTTTAATTTCTTCAAGATATTTCTCCAAATATTTCATGTAAACATCTTCACGAGTGCCGAATCTCATTCTTTCCGAAAAATGATACAGCGAATCTCTATCTTTCAATTTTTCTGTAGAAAAATTTCGGGCAATAAATGTATTTACTTCATACCAAGAAAGTAATCTATTTACACCGATATCCGGCCAAGAAAATTTTAGATTAAAATTTTTCTCCAGCGTCGCAATATTTTCACTGGACGGCAGACGGGAACCATGTTCTATCCCATTAAGTCTGTACTGCGTGAGTCCCAATATACTTGCAAAATCTTTTAAGGATAAATCGTTCTCCCACCGTATATTCCGAACAACAGCCGGAATATTTGTGTTGTCATAAAAAGCATTGAGGTGCGTGCTCTTAGCTAAATTTACATTTATTAGTTTTGGCAAATAAAAACCCATAACCATCTCCATACTTTACAAAGATATTCACTTCATAAACATATCGTAAATCGCATGGGTTTGTTGCAGTTTTTTAGATAAGACTATCTCACCACAAAATTCACGATCTTATCCGGCACTATAATTTTTTTAAGGATGGTTTTACCGGCCAGATGTTTCTGCACCGCGGGATTAGCCAGCGCCAGTTTTTCCAGTTCAGCCAGCGGCA
>JAITIE010000143.1 GCA_031279615.1 Candidatus Margulisiibacteriota bacterium
CTTGACCCGCGTCTGGCTCTGGCTCTGATGGCGCGCGAGTCGCGTTTTGACCCTCTGGCGGTGTCTTCGAGTGGCGCGGTGGGGCTGGGACAAATTATGCCGGTAAATTACGCTGAGCTCGGCATTTCCAACCCCAATGACATTGACCAAAATGTCCGCGGCACTATTTATTATTTCCGCCAAAAACTTGATGAATGGGCCGGCAATTCGCGGCAGTTGGAATTAGGCTTGGCTTCATATCTGCGCGGCAGCGGCGATATTCGCCGCGCCAATGAGCAGCTTGACGCGCACGCGCAGTCTTACGTTGACGAGATTTTGCGTATCAGAGCTTCGGTATAATCTCCGGAAATTATCTTTTAAATCTGCGGGCGAGTTCGTCACGGCCTAAATACGAGATTGTAGGCCGGCCGTGCGGGCAGGTCTGATAATTGGGCAGCGCCATTAAATCAGAAACCAGTTTTTGCATTTCCAGCATGGTCAGAAAATCGCCGTCTTTGACCGCGGCTTTGCAGGCCATGGTGTAAAGCAAATAATCTTCGCGTTCCGGCAAACTGCGCCCGCCGGCAGCCTCGCTCAGATCTTCCAGCGTCTCGCGGAAAAACTGCTCGACGGGATTTTTCAGCTCGACCAGCGGTATGGCGCGCAGTAATATCGTGCCGTCCAGGTCCTGCCATTCAAAGCCAAATTGCCGCAAAGTTTCGGCGTTTTCCAGCAAAACTTTGTTTAAATTTTGTCCCAGCTCGATGCTTTGCGGGACGAGCAGGAGCTGTTTGTCACGCCGGCGTTCAGCGGTTTTCAGGCGTTCATAAATCACCCGTTCATGCGCGGCGTGCTGGTCGATGAGCAGCAGGTCTTCGCCATCGAGCGCGATGATGAACAAACGATTAGCCTGACCGAGTATGCGCAGAGGATGCGCATTGTTCGCCGGAAAAACTTCCGCAAGAGGCCGTGATGACATTGTGTGCGCGTTGTCATATTCGGGTATAGCGGCGGCGTTTACCGGCTGTTGCTGGGCATACTGCAGATTTAATTCCGGCGCGGCAAATTGCGGGTCTAAACTTAGCGCGCTAGCTGTTGCGCGGCCTTGCGGCTCTTGCCCGACGTCGTGGCTGGCGCCGCTGGTTAGGCAAGAGTGATACGCCTGGCGCACCGCCGCGCGCACCGCTTCAAAAACTTTGTTGCTCTCCGCAAAACGCACCTCGCGCTTGGCGGGGTGCACATTGACATCGACCTGCTCGTAGGCGATTTTGATAAATAAAACCGCGTAAGGATATTTGCCGCCGTACACCAGATCGGACACGGCCGCGTCCACGGCTTTGTTCAGCAAGGGCGAAACGATATAGCGGTTGTTTACAAAAAAAACCTGTCCGCTGCGCGAGCCGGTGACCACAGCGGGGTCGGACACGTAGCCGGTTACCGTGAAATCCTGTAGCGGCAGGTCTACTTTGCGCAGACTTTTGGCCGCGCGCGAACCGTAAACCGCGCCGATAGCGTTGCGCAAAGCGCTGTCCGGATCGCCGGTCCGGCCGCCCTGCGTGGCCAGCGCGGTTTCGCCGTCGCTGATAAAAGTATACGCCACGTCCGCGCGCGACAGCATCAGCTTGCCCAAATAATCACGGATATGGCTTTTTTCGGTTTCCGCGCTTTTCAAAAATTTCAGCCTGGCCGGCACGCTGGCAAAAAGGTCTTCCACTATTACAGTCGTGCCTTCCGGCGCGGAAACTTTTTCGAGGCGGTCGACGGCGCTGCCCTGCAGATACAGACAGCAGGCATGCGGCTGCGCGCTGCCCTGCGGTTTGGAAATAATCCGCATATTGGACACCGAGGCGATGGACGGCAGCGCTTCGCCGCGAAAGCCCATCGTCGTGATACGAAACAAATCTTCCTGGGTTTTCAGCTTGCTGGTGGCGTGCCGCACCGCGCATTTGGCCAGATCTTCCTCATCCATGCCGCCGCCATTGTCACTGACTTTGATGAGCTCCTTGCCGCCGTCAGCGATCTCGATCGTGATACGCGTGGCTCCGGCGTCGAGGGCGTTCTCCACCAATTCCTTGACCACCGACACCGGCCGCTCGATGACTTCTCCGGCGGCGATCTGGTTGATGAGATTTTGGTCGAGCAACTCGATACGGGACATGTCGGGATTTTAGCACAATTAACTGTCCGGCTAGAGTTCTTTGATCTGCACCACCAGCTGCTGGAGTGCCTTGAGGACATTTTTTTTCTTGCGCGGCGTATCGTCAGACAGGCTGGCCGCATGGCCATCGGGCAAAAGCGAAGTCGGCTTGACATTGAGAGCCTGGGCGATTTGATAAAGAACTTTGATGGTCAGATTGCATTGTCCGTGTTCTATCTTGGAAAGATAAAAATAACTAATGCCTGCGGCAAAAGCGGCTTCTTCCATAGAAAGCTTTTTAGATTGTCTGACAAATCGTATCGTTTTGCCAATATGGGGTATCAATTGATCTGTCATAAAATCTCCTTAAATTATTTTTGTGTATTTCAGGGGTTGACAGTATCAAGTAATTAGCATAATATATAGTTTATAAAATATATTTGAGGGGGTATGTTTATGGCTGATAATTACACGGACACAACAGACACAAATTTTAAAGGGATAGCTGGAGGGGTAACTTACAATATCGATACCGGCAAACTGCTTTCGGCCGAAGGCGTGAGAAATGCCCTGCATACCAAAGAAAATGTGGCGAATAAAAAAGATACTATAGATAACAATTCTGCGGAATATCCGTCATCGAAAGCGGTCTACGATGCTATCCAGGCGGTCAATGCTGCTCTGGCTAAAGCGATGAGTGATACGGAGATTTTACCAGTCGGCACGATACTGGCTATGTCCGCGAGCAGCTGGACAAACGCCGGTACGGCATTTAAAAACAAGTGGAAAGTTTGTGACGGCACGGGCGGCACACCGGATCTGCGCGGCCGGTTTTTGCGCGGCGGGACGAGCAGCGATGCCGCAACCGGCGGCGCGAACAGTGTAACGTTGACCGAAAATCATATACCGAGTCATACGCATGGTAAAGGAACATTGGCTGCTGGTGGTACCGACGGCCTGCATACTCATACCGCGACAAGCACGTTTCATTGGTATGATGGTAACAATACTTCGGCGGGCCATTATGTGATAGATACAGATCCCGTCAATGATGTATGGAGAGACACACATGGAAAAACAGACAGGGCTATTGATACAGTGGTTAATAACACTAACTCCGGTCACGGACATTCCATCTCTGGAGCCACGGGCAGCTATGGCAAGGATAGCGCCACGATTACTGCTATTCCGACAGTGCCGAATTATTACACTGTGATTTATATAATAAAGGTATCCTAACTTTTTGCTATTTCCGCAGATGTTCGTGTTAAGATATTTTGATGAGCAAAATCACGGTGCGCAAAGCGACGATCAAAGATGTGCCCGGCATTTTGGCGCTGGTCAATTTTTACGCGCAAAAAAACCTGATGCTGCCGCGCAGCGAGGACGCGGTCATTCAAAACTTGCGGGATTTTTTTGTCGCGGTGGAAACTGCGGATAAAAAAGTTATTGGCTGCGCCGCGCTGCATCTTTACACCGACCGGCTCTCGGAAATCAAATCTCTGGCAGTGGCGGAAGAACACACCAGGCGCGGCCTCGGCGCCAAACTTATCAAACGCTGTTTGGCTGAGGCCAAAGCGCTGGGCGTGCCCAAAGTTTTTACGCTGACTTATGTGCCGGAAATTTTCAGCAAAAATAAATTTAAGCCGTCGGTCAAAGAGTTGCTGCCGCAAAAAATCTGGGAGGAATGCCGCCTCTGCCCGCGCCGGAATAACTGCGCGGAAAAATGTCTGGTTTACGCCGGTTAGACGCTGTTTATGGTATAATTAGTTGATATACCATAGGGGGAGTTATGTCCGAAGTTAGTGCCTATAATAAAAATATAAATAATGCTTTGACCCAGCAGCAGGTTACGCGTTCCGGCGATGTGGCGCAAACCGGCGGCATCAAGGGTTCACAGCGCGTGCAAAAAGCGCTGGACAACGCCGCGGTCGAGGACGCCAAACAGCAGCAGGCCGTAAAGCCTTTTCCGACAATTGCCCGCCGCATGACGCCGCGCGATATTGTCAATCAACTGTTGCAGCTGGGCATTCGTCCCAGTCAGGAAAACCGCTCGCGCGCAACTAAAATGCTGATGTACGGGCTGGAGTTGAGTTCGGAAAATTTTGACACGCTGGAAACTTTGCTGGGCGGCCTGCCCAAAACCGCTTCGACCGAGCAGGCGGCGATTTTGATGATCAC
>JAITIE010000074.1 GCA_031279615.1 Candidatus Margulisiibacteriota bacterium
ATTTCCTGGTCTTCCAGCTCATTGATGTCGATGTTTTTGTGTTTGGCCACCGCGCGCTTGATCACGTCATAGGCCATGACCGAGCAATGCATTTTCTGTCCGGGGAAAGCCGGCGTGTCGGGGTCGTCGCGCAGGGCTTGTTCCACATCGAGATTAGTAATTTTAGCCGCGTCGTCCACCGTGCGGCCGATAGTCAACTCGGCCATGACGTCCGCGCTGGCAATCGCCGTGCCGCAGCCAAAAGACAAAAATCGCGCGTCTTTGATAATGTCCGTTTGGGGGTCGACCAGCCAAAAAAGCTGTATGGAGTCGCCGCAAGACGCGTCGCCAAAATCCGCCACGACCAATTTACAACTCCGCGCTTTGGCGTCCTTGTCCGTGAAAGAACCGCGGTGCGCGGGGTCATTCATGCGGTCATGGACTTTTTGGGAGTAAGCCTCCCATAAGCTCAAGCCAATCAAATCTGACTTGCTCATAACACGCCCTCCTCAATCCCTCGTGGGGAGCATCAGTATAGCATAAGGAAAGGTCTGGCCTAAACCGCAAGCCCCAGCCTACGGACCAGGCATACGCTCCAACCCCCAAATATCCCGCGCGTACTCGCTGACACTGCGATCGCTGGAAAACCAGCCCATATTGGCAATATTAAACAGAGCTTTTCTGGCCCAGTATTGTTCATCTCGGTACCAGCTCTGCGCCTGCCGCATTGCCTCCGCGAAAGAATCAAAATCTTCCAGCGTAAAATAAGGATCGCTGTTGATCAGCTTGTCCGCAATTCTTTGGAGCACTTCATGCTCATTGACGCCGGATAAGGCCAGCGCGTCACCGTCCAGCATTTCGTTCAGGCAACGCCGCAGCACTGGATTGTTTTCATAGTGGACACGGGGTGAGTAATGGCCGCCGGTTTTCAAAGCGGCGATCCCTTTGGCCCTCCTGCCAAAAATCAGTATATTGTCCGCGCCAACTCGTTCCCGCATTTCCACATTAGCGCCATCCAGCGTGCCAACCGTCACCGCGCCGTTGAGCGCGTATTTCATATTGCCGGTGCCGGAAGCCTCCATGCCTGCCGTGGAAATCTGCAGACTGATATCGGCCGCCGGAATTAACAATTGCGCTTTGCTGACATTATAGTTTTCCACAAAAACAATTTTCAACTTATCCTGCAAAATGCTGTCGTTATTAATCAGCCGCGCCAGAATATTAATATACTGAATAATATCTTTCGCGTCATGATAACCGGGCGCGGCTTTCGCGCCAAACAAAAAAACCAGCGGCTGTCTGGCGTTAATTTCCAGAGGATTATCCAGCATGTGATTGTACAAAGAATGCACGTATAAAGCCGTCAACTGCTGGCGTTTGTATTCATGCAGCCGTTTGGATTGCGCGATAAACAACGCCTGCGGATTAATGCTGGTCCGGCCAATAATCTGCCCCAAACTGTTTTTCACCGGATTGCTGGCGTAAATATAGTCTGCCAGTCTTTGTTTATTGCTCCGCTTAAGCTCCAGCAGTTCTTTTAGGAACGCTTCATCTTCCGCAAATTGCTCCAGCCGCTTAAGCCGGGACAGGTCTGTAATCCACTCCGCGCCAATCCGGCGGTTCAGCAGCTTAGCCAGCCGCGGATTGGCCTGCAGCAGCCAGCGGCGCGGCGTAATGCCATTGGTTTTATTATTCAGCCGTCCCGGAAAATACTCGTGAAAATCTTTCAGCACAGTATTTCTCAAAATTTCCGTATGCAGTTCCGCCACGCCGTTAACCGAATGGCTTAAGATAAAAGCTAAATTGGCCATGCGCACCTGACCGTCCTCAATAATAGACATTCTCCGCACTCTTTCTTCGTCCTCGGGATATTTTTCCCGAATGCCATCGCAGAAAATCTGATTAATCTCGCAGATAATTTCATACTGCCGCGGCAGCAGTTCTTTTAAAACACCGGAATCCCATTTTTCCAGCGCCTCGCCCATAATAGTGTGATTGGTATAGGCCAGCGTTTGTTCGGTTATTTTAAGCGCGGCAGCGAGTTTGATAACGCGCATTTTTTTGTAAATCTCCTGCGCCGTGTGCTCCGGCATATCTTGCAACAACAGCGCAAAAATATTGTCTTTTTCCTGACAGCCCCTGTCCGTTTTGTCAAAGTATTTGGCATAGTTTATTTCTGGCAGTTTTTCTGCGGCAAAAATATTTGCCACCTCGTTTTCCGGCAGACTGATTTTCTTTTCATCCACGATAATCCGCAGCAGTTCCGGACCCAGCAGCGCCGGGTGAGTGTCATTAATCTGCAAAGCGATTTTGTCCGCAAACCAATCATAATTATTGCCGTGCTGCCGCTCATAGTCACGGCAAATCATCTGCAGTCCGGCAGAAACCAGCAGAAACTCCTGGCGCAGACGCAGTTTTTTGCCTTCCGCTGTATTTTCGTTGGGATACAGAACCGAGGTCAATTTTTGGTGCTTGGTCAGATTCAGGATAGCATGGTCATGTTCGCCGGAATTAAACGCATGCATATCAAACGTCTCCGCATTGGGCTTCACACGCCAGAGCGTCAGGGTGTTTACTGTGGAATGTCCGGCGCCGTTGTAGCCGACTATTGGCAGCAAATTAGGAACGACAGTAACTTCTTCGCAATTCATTAGTGTCGGGCGGCCATTGGAATATTCCACACGCCCGCCGTATTTGACCGTTACCGCCGCGTCTTCGTCAGTAATATTCCAGCAAAAACCTTTTTTCAACCAGAGGTCTGGTTTCTCTACCTGAACTCCGTCCAAAATTTCCTGCGCAAAAATCCCGTTTTCGTACCACAGTCCCACGCCCTGCACCGGCAGACCGAGCGTCGCGGCAGAATCCAGATAACAGGCCGCCAGCCGTCCCAAACCGCCATTGCCCAAACCGGCCTCGTCCTCTTGCGCTTCCACTTCGTTAATATCTATTTTATAGTCGGCCAGCGCGTTTTGCGCGTCTGCAAATAGGCCAAGATTGATAAGATTATTACCGAGCGCCCGGCCGACCAAAAACTCCATACTGAAATAATAAGTTTGCTTTAAATCTTTTTGCTGGATTTTTTCCCGGGTATTCACCCAGACCGGCCTAATTTCACGCATAATAAATCGGGACAGCGCCTTGTAAAGCTGTCTTTTAGTGGCCGTCTCAATAGTCAAACGGTACAATCCTCCGTCGACGCCGTTTTGCAATTCACAATTAATACCCTGAATAACAGGATTCTGGCTCGAAAGAGAAGCTGACGCGGACAACCCATTTATAATCTTTTTAAACATAATCTCTGTCCTCTAACTAATAATCGTAAGCGCCCGGAATTTGTTGCAGATTTCATTCCGTCTATTTGCCTTCCGAAATCTCGCGCAGTCTTTTGATGACCGCGGGCAAAACAGAAATCACGTAATCAATTTCTTTTTCGGTCGTGAAGCGCGAGAGCGAAAAGCGCACGGCCATGTGCGACAGGGCTTTGTCGATGCCCAGCGCGCGCAGGACCCGCGAGGATTCCAGCTCCTCGGAAGCGCAGGCCGAACCGGTCGAGGCCGCGATGCCGCGCTCGTTCAAATCCCAGAGCAGGGCTTCGCCTTCGCAGTCTTTGAACGCGATATTCAAAGTATTCGGTGTGCGTTTTTGCTTGTCGCCGTTGAGGAACACGTCAGGAATATTCTGCAAAATAAAATTCTCCAGCTTGTCACGCAAACGTTTCACCTCAGTCGCTTCGTAGTTCAGATCGTCCAGCGCTTCCTGCGCGGCCACGCCCATGCCGATAATTCCAGGCACATTCAGCGTGCCGGCGCGCAGATTGGCCATTTGTTCGCCGCCGTGAAACAACGGCTCCAGCCTCCGGCCGCGGCGCACATACAAGCCGCCAACGCCTTTGGGACCGTGAAATTTGTGCGCGGAAAAAGACAGATAATCCACGTCCAAGTCCTGCGCATTGACAGGAATCTTGCCGATCGCCTGCGTTGCGTCGGTATGCATCAGCACGCCCGCCCTGCGGCAGGCCGCGGCAATTTCTTGCAACGGCAGAATCGTTCCGATCTCGTTATTGGCCAGCATTATGGAGACCAGCGCGGTCTGGTCTGTCAGCGCGGCCTTGACCTGCTCGGCGGAAATCAGGCCGTTTTTGTCGCAGGGCAGATACGTAACCCGCGCGCCTATTTCTTCCAGATATTGAAAAGTCTTGTAAACCGTCGGGTGCTCAATATTGGTCGTGATGTAATGATTTTTCCGGGCGCCGCGAGAAGCTTCGGTGTCCAGATTAGCCATGAACACGGATTTGATAACGTGATTATTCGCTTCAGTCGCGCCGGAAGTAATCAGCACATCGTCGCTGTCCGGCGCGCCGATGAGCCGGTAAATCCGGTCCAGCGCTTTGCGCAGTTCCGGCCGCGTGTCCAAACCAAACCCGTGCAGTGACGATGGATTACCGTAATGCGTGGTGTTGAATTTCTCCATCTCCCGCGCCGCCGCCGGGGAAACCATTGTTGTGGCATTGTTGTCTAGATAAATCCGTTTCATAAGACGGGATTATACTACAAACCGTTTTGGTTTTATAATGCGGTCATGGATAAAACTCGCGGCGGCTATCTGGCCGGACTTATTTCTATCGCGGTAAACTCCGCGCTGTTCCTGCTGAAACTCTGGGCCGGCCTCACGACCGGCTCGCTCGCGCTGACCGCCGACGCCTGGCATACGCTCTCGGATTCGCTAAGCTCGATAGTCGTCGTGCTGGCGGTCAAATTTGCCGGTAAAAAAGCGGACAAAGAACATCCTTTTGGCCACGGACGCTGGGAACAAATCGCCGCGCTGTTCATCGCTTTTTTTCTCGGCATTATCGCTTTTGAGTTTTTGAAAAACTCGCTCCTTGAGTTTTACCACAAAACTGCAGTCTATTTCGGCTGGACAGCAATCATTGTTACTATTGTTTCTATCATCGTGAAAGAACTGCTGGCGCGGTATGCGTTTTATCTTGGCCGCAAAACCGGCAATCTCAGTGTGAAAGCCGACGGTTGGCATCACCGCACCGACGCTTGGTCTTCCGGTGTGGTGCTGATCGGCATCTTAGGCGCCAGACAATTTTGGTGGATCGACAGCGTTTTGGGCGCGCTGGTTTCCCTGCTCTTGTTTTACGCGGCTTACTTGATACTCCGCGAGGCCGCAACGAAACTCCTCGGCGAAACGCCGGACAAAGACTTGATCGAGAAAATCACCGCCGCGGTCAAAAGCGCGTATCCCGGGGACAATCTGCGCCTGCACCATTTTCATCTGCATAATTATGTCGCGCATCAGGAACTGACCCTGCATATCCGGCTGGACAAAGATCTGAGCATCGCCACGGGGCACAAAATCGCCACGGATATTGAACGCCTTATCCAAACGCAATTCGGCATGACCGCCACTATTCACGTCGAGCCGCTGGACACGCGGCGTGTGCCGGAGTAAATTCCAGAAACGACCAGATTTTTAACATTCCGTAAAAGGCCTAAAAAATTCGGCTGGGCTGATTTCCAGTCCGTCAATAATTTTAAGCATGGTGCCGATTGTGGGTTCGCGCTTGCCGTTTTCGGAGCGCAGGATTATCGTGTCGTCCAGACCGGCATTCATGGCCAGCGCGTACATGCTCATGTTTTTCTTTTTTCTCAATTTAGTAATGCGTGTGCCAATATCTTTGGGCGTGTACTTTAGATCAGCGTATCTGGCAATTGACATATAGCAATCATAATGTATAATAATTCTTGATAGCTGGCAGTTGCCAGTTATAGAAAATGGGGAGGTGTTTTTATGACAAGAGTATTATATACAGAGGTCAAAAGCGGCGAGCGGTTAGTGGCGACGGATATTACGGATTTGACTTTTTTTCCGACAGGCGCAATTTTAATGATGGACGGGGACTGGACGGACGGACGCGGCGGCTGGTACATCTGCGATGGACGCGACACACCATACGGCCAGACACCAGATTTACGAGATAAATTTATCAAAGGCACTGGCTCCGCGCCAAAAACGGGCGGTTCGAATGCGTTGACCGCCGACATGCTGCCTAAACATACGCACAGTGTTTACACAGACAATACAAAAAACGCCGACAGAACAACGAATAAAACCCTGACCGGGCATCTCGGCTATATTGGTCATCCCTACTATATCACTGATGACACTGCCAACATCAGCAACATGCCGCTGTATTATTCATTGATATATATCAAAAAAATGGCTTAAGCTATACTCTTTCCTCAAATTTAAGGTATACCCTGCGGCTGAGTAAAAAAACTAGAAATAACGCGGTTCTCCTCCAGCATTTTACTATTCCTCCGCCTTAATCACGCCGACGTCGACCACCTGGTCGCCACTGTCGAGCTTGATGAGGCGCACGCCCATTGCCGCGCGGCCCTGCTCGGAAACATCTTTGACTTTTTGGCGGATGACCACGCCGCTGGAAGTAACGATAATCAGACT
>JAITIE010000092.1 GCA_031279615.1 Candidatus Margulisiibacteriota bacterium
ACCACCGCGCCTTTGTCGCCGTACTCCGTGTCTTGCAATAAAATAACTTCCATAAAATCTCCTTTAATCTCGGCGCCGACCCGCTTACTGCTCCACAACATAAGGAAGCAGAGCCATGTAGCGCGCGCGCTTGATGGCCTGAGCTACCTTGCGCTGGTGTTTCGCGCAGCAATTCGACTGGCGCCGCGGCAAAATTTTACCGCGCGGTGACTGAAATCTCTGCACCAGCGCCAAATCTTTGTAATCCAGTTCTTCCAGATGATTCTCACAAAAATAACAGGGCTTGCCCCGTCTTTTTTTCATTGGCAGCGGCAATTTATGCTCGCTTTTTTTGTTTTTGGTATCTTTGGACATCCTTACCTCCTTCCTTTAAAACGGCGCCGGCTCTTCACCGGATGAAGCAGAAACTCTGCCTTCCGGCGCGGGCGCTGGAATTTCCTGATCAGCGCGGTAAGTTGTTCCGGCAGAACTTGCTGCCTTTGTGTCCAGCATTTGCATACTGTCCGCCACCACTTCCGCGGACTGGAATTGCTGGCCGTTTTTTTCATACACGCCGATCTGCAGGCGGCCTTCGACAGCCACCGGCTTGCCCTTGCGCAAATAAGTATTGCAGGTCTCGGCCAGCTTGCGCCAGGCAACAATGCGAATAAAATCAGCTTCCGCGTCGCGCTTGGAAGTGCGGTTCACCGCCAGTGAAAACCGCGAGACCATAATGCCCGCCGAAGTCGAGCGCGCTTCCGGGTCATGGGTCAGTCTGCCGATTAAAAAAACTTTGTTGTACATAATTTATTCCTTAAAAAGGCACATCATCTTCCGTCGCGCCGTTGAAAGGATTGCCGGCCGCGGCGGGCGGTTCGCTGTTTAGCACGGGCGCGGTTTTGGCTGGCGCCGACACCGGCGCGTTGAACAGCCGCACGGTTTTAGCATTGATTTCCGTCTGGCTGAATTTCTGGCCGTTGGCCTCGCGGCGATTGACCTGCACACGTCCCTCAACCAGCGCCACAGAATTAACCTGCAAATTCTCCGCGGCGTAATCCGCCTGCCGTCCAAAAGCGACCACAGGAATTTTATCAAATGTGATCTGTCCATCGGGACGCGGCGGCCGCGCGACATTGAGCGTAAACTTGCTGACCGACAACCCGTTTTCAGTGGTGTATTTAGTTTCCGGTTTTTCCTGCACCGTGCCGATCAAAACAATGCTGTTAAAATTCATGAGTTTAGGCCTTTGCTTCGACTTTTGGCTTGGACAGGGACAGCGTAATCATGTATCGCAAAACATTTTCATTGATCTTGAAACGCGCCTCGAGCTCTTTATTTATGGCGCCCGGTCCGCTATATTTAACCAGCACGAAATAACCCTGCTGGTTTTTCTCGATCGGCGTGGCCAAATCTCTTTTGCCCCAAACATCCACGGTCTCCACTTTGCCGCCGCCGTTTTCAATCAACGCCTTTACTTTCTCCAGAATTTCCTTTTGCGCGGCCTCCTCCAGCCCGGATTTGATAATGAAAAGTAAATCGTACGCCGTCATCAAAAACTCCTTGTTTTATTCCAAAACTAAAAACTTTGCCCTCGAGTAAAGGGGAGCAATAATACCAGCTTCACCGCGCGCTGGCAAGCGAAGTTTAGACTGTTTTTATATCAAAACTTTTGATCGGACTGGAGGTGTCAGACCTGAAAGCGGTTTCCGCGCTGACCAAAGCCCTGGCTTCACGTTACGTTAAAAACCGCTAGCCCCTAATCGGCATGACCACGTAAGTGAAGTCCTTGTTTTCTTTTGGCACAATCACGCCCGGCGAGGTCGTGCCATTTAAAGCCAGGACAATACTGTCCTCCTGTATGTTGCGTATAACATCCAGCACCAGCCGGACATTGAACGCGATAGGCTGCATGTCGTCGCCTTCTTTTTGCACGTCGACTAATTCGGAAATATTACCGATAGTCGGCGTGCTCGCCGTGATTAGTAATTTTTGATCAACCATTTCCAATTTGATAACATTGGTCGACGCGCTGGCCACGATTGACGCCCTGTCCGCAGCTTCCAGCAAGTCTTTACGGGCAACCACGATTCTAGTTTTCTGTTCCCTGGGTATCACGTTGCGGTAATCAGGAAATTGACCTTGAATTAAACGGGAAACCAGATACAAACTCTTGAAGCTGAAAGAGATTTGTTTTTCCGTGACCGTAATATCCACGGCGCCTTGATAATCCTCCTGCTGCAGAGTACGGCTAATTTCCTGCAAAGCGCGCGACGGCACAATAACGCTCAGGTCGCCAGCTGTATCCTCGCTTAAAACAGCCGTTTTTCTGGCTAGGCGAAAACCATCCGTCGCCACAAAGCGCAGTTCATTTTTTTCTTTCTCAACCAAAATACCGTTCAAAAAAGGTTTCCCTTCATCAAAAGACACCGCAATAATCGACTGGCGAATCATATCGCGCAGCACATCCGCTTCGATTTTTAAATTTTTGCCGCTTGTAACTTTGGGCAGCACTGGAAAATCATCAATGGCCAAACCGTAAATATTTGGCTTGGATTGTTTGGAAGTAATTAGAATATTATGATTGCCGTCAACTTTAAAAGAAACCTCGCCTTCGGATAATTTGGCAATAATACTGCTCAAGGTTTTAGCCGGCGCCAGCACGGCGCCTTCTTCGATAACATTGGTGTCAATTGAGAATTCAATGCCAATCTCCATATCATTGGCGGTGAGTTTTAAAGAATTATTTTTAGCTTCCAGTAAGATGTTTCCAGCTACTTGCGCCACCGTGCTGCGGATTGATACGGCTTTCTCGACGATCTGTATAGCGTCATTCAGGTCAGCTTTTACACATTTGAATTCCATATTATTTAATACCTCCGTGTATATGTATAAGTTTTGTAATAACAATAAAGACCGTGCATAACTGGATAACTATGAAATCCTTTTTATTATAGCGAAAAATTTGACGCGCGGCTACTGAAAACTTGTGCATAAGCGCGCGGGAAAGTTGTCTTTTATGCACGTAATTTTTTAGCGGAAATATTTTGCTAAAGATATGCACAGGATATGCAAAAGTTGCTTTTTAATATTTGACTTGCCGGACGACGGCCCGGGAGAAGTTATCTGGCTAAAATTTCTTTCTTGAGATTGCTGACCAGGTCGAGCAGGGCATGATCGGTCTTAATTGTTTCGCGGATTTTGTCGCAGGCGTGGATGACCGTGCTATGGTCGCGCCCGCCGAAAGTGTCGCCAATTTTTTCATTGGTCGCGCTGGTTAATTCCCGCGCTAGATACATGGCGATCTGTCTGGCCGTGGCGATCTCTTTTTTGCGGATTTTAGCGGAGAGCTCCTCGATATCAATCTTCATTTGTTCCGCGACGATTTGCTTGATCGTGCTGATGGTCACATGTTTATCCTGAGTCTGGATCAGGTCTTTGAGCAGTTTGGTGGTAAAGTCCACGGTGATCGGGGTCTGGAAGAACTCGGTGTGCGCGACCAGCCGGTGCAAAACGCTTTCCAGATCGCGGATATTAGAGAAAGGCGCTTTGGCAATGTACTGAATGACATCCTCCGGAATGTTGGCGCTCTCGATAGTGCTGTCGCTCTCGACTTTTTTGCGCAAGACGGCCAAACGGGTCTCAAAATCCGGAGATTGAATATCGGTGATCAAGCCCCAGGCCATGCGGGATTTCAAGCGCTCGTCGATATCGCGCAGGTCTTTAGGCGGCCGGTCGGAGTTGAGAATGATTTGTTTTTTGGTTTCGTACAGCGCGTTGAAAGTGTTGAAAAACTCTTCCTGCGAGCGGTCTTTGCCCATGAGAAATTGAATGTCATCGACGAGCAGAATATCCGCCCGACGGAAACGCGCGTAAAAATTTTTCCAGCGGGCGACATCACTGCCGTCGCGGATGATGTTGACGACCTCGTTCACAAAAGTTTCCGCGGTGACCAGCACAATTTTCAGTTTGGGATTGAGGGCCAGCGCGCGCTGAGCGATAGCGTGCATCAAATGCGTTTTGCCCAGACCCGGGCCGCCGTAGGTAAAGAGAGGATTGTAGGCCACGGAAGGTTTTTCCGCGACGGCCAGAGCCGCAGCGTGCGCGAAACGCGTGTTATTGCCGACGACAAAAGTCTCGAAGGTATATTTGGGATCAAATTCGCTGGTCTCGGCGGGGATTGTCTCGACTGCGGCCGGGACACGCTCGACGGCTGGAGCAAGATTAGGCGCGGCCGCTGCTGGCGCCGGCGCGACGCGGACATCCAGCACGATGCTTTGCCGAAAATCGCGCGTGAAAATTTCCTGCAGGAGCGGCTCGCGCTCTTTGAGCCACAGCGCCATGACGTCTGACGGCACGGAAACAGCCAGAACCCCGTCGGCCAGCGATAGCGGCGCGATAGCGGTTTCGAACATTTGAAAACCGGGTCCGGTCAGCGTAGTTTTAAGTTTTTCCAGCAGAGCCGGCCAAAAAGATTCCATAAAACCTCGAAACACCCAAATTTATCCCCCGAGGTGGACAAGTATTTT
>JAITIE010000138.1 GCA_031279615.1 Candidatus Margulisiibacteriota bacterium
AAATTTCACAGACATATTTTCCGCCGTTAATTTCTAAGCGAATTTTTTTGCAGTGTCTTTTTATCATCCCATCTCCAGAATTACCTAAAGTCAATCGGACAGCTCTCATCTTTCGCTCCTTTATAATTTTTTTCGGGTGGAGCCGCCGTCTGGGGAACGGCAGCTCCAAAAAACATAACCGGATTAGCGTTTCCGTTTTTCCTTCGCGCGGTTTGCTGCCGCAAATTCACTCGCGCTCCGCGAGCAGCCCTCGAGAAAACCCCAGATGTTGTTTATTAGCGTGCCTCCGTATTTTCGCGAAAGCTGATCAATATCAAGGTCGTCGTTAGGATTTTTCTCGGCGTAAATTCCAGCAATAAAACTCAGCCAATTTTTTGAATAAATCGTAGATGGGGGGAATTTTGAAAAGTCGTAATCAGCACCTTTTTTATCCAGTGAAAAGTCCGGGAATAACTTACGCAACTCGGCTTCCATTTCCGGCCACGACCAGTAGTCTTTAGAAAAATCTACTTCGTATTTTGCGCTTTTTATTTTTTTATTTTTACCAGCGGGAGCAATAGCGATAGCGGGCTTTTCCACTTTGTTAATAATTTTCCCATTATTATTATCATGCTCATGCTCATGCTCTTGCTCTTTATCAACATCAACATCATAATCAATATCATAATCACTATCAGGTTTTTCTGGGTTTTTTCGGTTTTTCTCGCTCCCGCCGGGTTCATCTGGGTTTTTATATTCCCGCTGGTTTTTTTTGGTTTGTTTTGGTTTACCTGGGTTATTTTGGTTTTCCGATAACCCACTTGGTTTATCAGGTTTTTCTGGGTTATCCCCGGTTATTCTGGGGCGGCCGCCGTTCTTGCCGTTTTCCCTATTCCGGCGACATGTTTCCTCGTAATTATTCCTTCTCTCTACCGCCCAGCTTTTTTTACTATTTACGATATAATTAGCCAGTGGATCAGCAACTACAGGCTCGTTGCCGCGGCCAATCTCATACATAGCCATTATCACTTCGCGGAATTGTTTATCCGAGACATCTTTCATGCCTTCGATTTGCTCATTCAAAATCAAAAATGATTTTTTCTTTTCTACGTTTTTTACCATTTCCCACCTCGCGCATTGGGTGGAGCAAAGCACACGCGAGCGTACTTTGCTCCGCAAAGCGATTAGTCGAAAATGTTTAGTGAAGTTTCACGTGGTGCCGAAGGTGGGACTTGAACCCACACACCCGCGAGGAGTTCACGATTTTGAGTCGTGCGCGTCTGCCAATTCCGCCACTTCGGCTTAAAGAAAATACTTTTTATTCTAACACTATTTGAAAAACCCCATCCCTCTAAATTTATTATAGCGTTCGGCGGTGATTTCGTCAGCGGTCTTGCCGGAATAATTTTGCAAAAACGCGGCGATTGCTTCGCTAAGATGCCGCGCGGCAGCCGCATAATCGTTGTGCGCCCCGCCCCGTGGCTCGGGAATAATTCCGTCAATGATTTTTAATTTCAGCAAATCCGGCGCGGTGATTTTCAGCGCTTTGGCCGCGGCTTCCGCCTGCGCCGGGTCGCGCCAGAGTATCGAGCCGCAGGCCTCGGGTGAGATGACCGAATAAGTGGCGTACTCCAGCATCAAGACCTGATTGGCCACGGCCAGGCCCAGCGCGCCGCCGCTGCCGCCCTCGCCAGTGATTATTGATAAAACCGGCGCTTTTAATCTGGACATTTCCAGCAGATTACGCGCGATGGCCTCCGCCTGCCCGCGCTCCTCCGCGCCTAGTCCGGGAAAAGCGCCCGGCGTGTCGACTAAAGTAATAATCGGAAAATTAAACCTCTCCGCCATGCGCATGATTCGCAACGCCTTGCGGTATCCTTCCGGCTGCGGCATGCCAAAATTGCGGTAAATATTTTCTTTGGTGTCATGGCCTTTTTGGTGGCCGACCACCGCCACAGTTTGCCCCTGAAAAAAAGCAAACCCGCCGACAATCGCCGGATCGTCGCCAAAAAGCCGGTCGCCTTTTTGCTCGACAAAATCCGTAAACAGCTGACCGATATAATCCAGCGTGCTGGGACGCAGTTGATGGCGGGAAATCTGCACGATATTGAGCGGCGTCAGCGCGGCAAAAATTTCCTTTTCTTTTTGCGCGGCGCGTTTTTTCAGCGCGGCAATTTCCTTGTCCACATTGATATTTTGCGCCTTGGACATAGCCTCCAGTTCGGCGATCGCTTCGTAAATCTCCGCCACTGGTTTTTCAAAATCCAACAGCACTTTTTTCTTTGCGCCAGTGTTTTCCGCCATGTTACGCTTCCTGCTGGACAAAATGTTTCAGCGCCCGGGCCAAATAATCTTTTAATTCCTGCCGCGAGAGCACCGCGTCCAGAAAACCGTGCTCCTCCAAATATTCGGCTCTTTGAAAATCGCGCGGCAGTTTTTGGCGGATAGTCTGCTCGATCACGCGCGGTCCGGCAAAACCGATCAGCGCGCCTTTTTCCGCAACGTGAATATCGCCCAGCATGGCAAAACTAGCCGTCGTGCCGCCGGTAGTCGGATCGGTAAACACCACAATATACGGCACACGCGCCGCATTCAATTTGGCCACCGCCGCGGAAGTTTTAGCCATTTGCAACAGTGAAGTCAGCCCTTCCTGCATTCGCGCGCCGCCGGACGCCGTGAAAACAACCAGCGGTATTTTTTTCTCCAGCGCTTTTTCCGCCGCGCGGACAAATTTCTCGCCCAGCACCGAACCCATACTGCCGCCCAAAAAAGCAAAGTCCATAATGCCCAAAACCACCGGATATTTATGGATGGCCGCTTCACCGCAAACCAGCGCATCGTTGCGGCCGGTCTTGGCTTGATTTTCCTGCAAGCGGACCTGATAAGTTTTGGTGTCCTCAAAATCCAAAAAATCCACCGCCGTCAGCTCCGCGGCAAATTCCCGAAAAGACCCCGCGTCGGCGGTCAAGTTTAGCCTTTCCGCAAAAGTCAGGCGAAAATGATACCCGCAGCTCGAGCAGACTTTTTGATTGTCCTCCAAATCTTTTTTGTACAAAATCGTGGCGCAGGACGGACATTTCACCCACAGATCGCCCGGAATATCCAGGCGCTCGGCGGTTTTTTCAGAAGCATTTTCCTTTTGCTTGCTAAACCATTCCAAAACTGACATAGGTGTGTTATTATACCGGCCGCTCTGACAAATGACAAGAAAATGAGAAGCCTTTGCGCCAGAAAAAATTGTTTTTGGCCGAGGTTTCAGAAAAAGGAGAAAAGTCCGCGATGGCCAATATTAAGTCCGCGAAAAAAAGAATTAAAATTACGGAACGCAACAATTTAAGGAACAAAGCGGCGCGTTCGGAAGTGAAAACTTTGCGCAAGCAGACGGAAGACGTTTTGCTCAAAGGCGGCGAAAACAAAGACGCTCTGCTGAAAAAATTTTTCGCGCGTGTGGACAGCGCTGTGTCCAAAGGCGTGTTTCACCGCAACAAAGCCGCGCGGCTGAAAAGCAAAATTTTAGCCCGAGCCAAAAAAACGGCCAAGGTTTAGTTCTTACTTTCACGCTTTTACGCGCTACAACACCGCTAGTCCGGCCTTAGAGCAGGCCATTTTCAGCTGGCCGTCCAGAGTGCCAAGCGTTGCGCGTTTACGCAAGGCCAGCTCGAGATAGGCGGCGTCGTAAGCAGTCAAATCATATATTTTGGCTGTTTCTAACAATTTTTCCGTGTACGCGCCGCCAAAACTGCTGTCCGTCAAAAAAGAATAGTTTACCAAGCATTGATTTAGTTTAGAAACTTCAGCCCAGTTCAGGCGTTTGCGGGTCACATTATTTTTGAATATATTGGCCATTTCGTACCACCAGATTTGCGGCACATAAACTTCCGCATCCGCGATAACTTCCAAAAAAATTTTTTCTAATTTCGCCGTCTTTTCGTCCGGCAAAATACAGGACGCGCAAAATGAAGAATCCAGGACGTAAATCACGGCCGACCGGTCCGAATATCCGCTAATAAACTACGGACAGTGTAAGGTTTTCTGGCGCTACGCCCTATGGCAAACAATTTTTTCACCACTTCCTGGCGATTAGGCGCTTCGTCGGCCAGCGGAATAATTTTCGCCATGGGTTTGCCCCGCCTGGTTATGACATAATCCTGTCCATTTTGGACATCCTCCAATATTTGGGAGAAATGCGTTTTAGCTTCAAATGCCCCGATACTTTGCATTTTTAACACCTCTATAAACTAGTTTATCAAACTAGTTTATTCATGTCAAGCGATCAGAACATCCGGACTGTAATCTAATTATTCTGTCCCACAAAATTATTCCGCGTTTGGTGTAACTGGTTCGGCCGGCGGTGGCGGCGCGGCGGGTTTCGGCTCGATCGCGTAAACAACATTCACCCTGGACGTAAAACTTACTTTGCCTTCTGGAGGAGAAAAATCCGCCTCGGCTTTTTGCAATACAGCCAGGCTGTTTACACCGGCGGCGCGGCTGTAATAAGAACCTGTTTCCTCAATAGAAACCGGCTTTACCAATTTTACGTTGAAACTCCTGGCGATAAATCCGGCTTTAATTTGCGCGTTTTCCATAGCGCGTTTCAAGGCTTCCTGCTTGGCCGCAGCCTGGTCTTTCAAAGTATAATTGATATTTTCCACGCGGTTCGCGCCGCCTTTGACCGCAACATCGACCACCTTGCCCATTTGCTGCACTTGATGCAGTTCAATGCTCAAACGAATATAAGCGCGGTATTTATCGATCTCCTGGGTTTCCTGGATGTAACCCGAGAGCCTCTCGTTTTTTTGCTGTTTGTAAACCGGATACAGCGAATAACCGTCGGTGCGCAGTTGTTCCTGGGGTATGTCCAGCGGCTCGAGATTTTTCAGGACAGCGGACAAAGCTTTGCGCAAAGCGTCCTGCGCTTCCTCGGCGGTCAGGCCGTCCCGCTGCACGCTGAGATTGACGAGCACGGTGTCCGGCAGAGTTTCGTAAACGCCTTCGCCGTAAGTCGAAATGATTTCACGTTCGGGCGCGTCCGCCGCCAGTAAAAAAGCCATAGCCAGAAACAAAACTATAATTTTTTTCATGTGTTCTCCCCTTATCTTTTCATTTATTATATATTAAAATAATTTTATGGCCAACATTTTAATCGTGGACGATGAAGCTAATATTATCAAAATGTTCAAGTTAACGCTAGAAATGCTGGGACACACTGTGCGCAGCGCGGCGCATGGCCGCGAGGCGCTGGCCGTCTACGAACAAACCGCGGATAAAATTGACCTTGTAATTTCTGACCTGACCATGCAGCCGGACATGAGCGGCTGGGAATTGTGCGCCGCGTTAAAAGACCGCGTGCCGGTGGCGCTGACCAGCGGAGAACTGATCGATGAAAATTTTATGGAAAAAATCTGGGCAGCCGGAGCGGTCGGCTTTTTAAATAAGCCTGCTGATTACGCGCCGGACAGGCTGGAGAAAAAGCTGGCGGAATTTCTGGTTCAAGCAAAAAATTCTGGCCGCGGAAAGCCGTAATGCGTCTATCCATAATTATTGTCAGCTGGAATGTCAAAAATTTGCTGGAGCGGGCGCTCGCTTCTATTCTGCAAAATCCGCCCCACTCTGCTTACGAAATAATCGTGGTCGACAACGCCAGCAGCGATGGCTCGGCGGAGATGGCGTCCGCCAAGTTTCCGCAAGTTAAATTAATCCGCAGTCCGCAAAATATCGGTTTTGCCGCCGGCAATAATCTGGGCTTCAAGGAAGCTTCCGGCGAATACCTGCTCTGCCTCAATCCTGACACAGAGGCGCATGCCGGCGCTTTAGATTTTATAATTGACGCTTTTGACCGCGACGCCCGGCTCGGCGCGCTCGGCGTGAAACTGCTCAACAGCGACGGCTCCTTGCAGCCGTCCTGCAAAAGTTTTCCGGCCGCGGACACTATACTTTATAACGCCTGCGGACTAGACGCACTTTTTCCCCGATCCAAAATTTTCGGCAAATATAATATGAGCTGGTTTAAACACGACGCAGAGCTGGAAGTCGATCAGCCGATGGGCGCGGCTCTGGCTTTGCGGCACGGCGCGCTGGAGCAGACTGGCGTTTATGATGAGCGGTATTTTATGTATTTTGACGAAGTGGATCTGTGCTGGCGTCTCAAACAGGCCGGTTGGAAAATTAAATTTTTTCCGCAGGTCTGCGTAACGCATCACTGGGCGCAGAGCACCAAACAGGCTTTGTTTAAAATGAACAAACAATGGTATATTTCTTTTCAGAAATATTTAGTCAAAAACAAACATTATCCGGCATGGCTGGCCTGGCTGTTATTGTCCAGCATGGTTTGGCTGAAACCGGTTATTTTGATTTTGTTGCTTTGGTTGATAATAAAAAGCTTAAAATTGTTTTTATTCTAGGACAAGTTTAAACTCGGCGGATAGGAGCAGATTTTGAAACGCAAAATTTTAGTCATCAGCAACGGGCATGGCGAAGACAGCATTGCCGTCACTTTGCTGGAAAATCTCAAAAAAGTCCTGCGCGAAGAGGAATTGTCTGAGGACGATCTCCAGATTATTGCCCTGCCGCTGGTCGGCGAAGGTTTGCTTTACAAAAACGCCGGTTATTCCACCTTGGCAACCTGGAACAATCTGCCTGGCCATGGTTTTTTTTCTGCGCTCAATTTCCTGCGCGACCTGCGCCGCGGTCTGCTCGATAACTGGCGCAGGCAGATTAGAATTATCGAACAGGAAACCCCAGCCGTTGACCTGATCCTGACTGTCGGCGACATCTGGCCGACGCTGCTGGCCTCGTTGTACGGCCAGCGGAAAAAAATCGTGCATGTGGCCACGGCAATTTCCGTCTATATCCGCCGCTACACGCTGGCCGAAATTTGGCTTTTCAAAAAATATGTGAGCTGTGTAATTTGCCGCGATTTGCCGACTTGCACGGAACTGCAAAAATTTAACGTCAACGCTTTTTACGCCGGTAATCCGATGCTGGACGATCCGATCTTACGCAGCACGAACACCAACCTGGGTCTGGACAAAAAATGTCGGCGTATTGTCTTGATCCCTAGCAGCCGTGCCGACGCTTACGGCAATATCCTGCGCATGCTCAATGTAGTCAAACATTTTACCACCAAAGGCAGTTTTCAATTTGTCATCTCGCTGGCGCCCAATCTCAACCTCGACCGTCTGCGCGGCGCGCTGCACAAAAGCGACTGGACTCTGCTTGACCTGCGGCACAAAAAAACGCCGATTGCTGCGGAATTGTTCAACAAAGATTCCGCGCAGGTTTACGTCGTGCACGGCTATTTCCGCGAGTGCCTCAACGAGGCGTCTCTGGCCATAGGCATGACCGGCACTGGCAATGAACAGATCGCTGGTTTGGGCCTGCCGCTGCTCCTGCTCAAAGGCAAAAGTCCGGCGGCTTCACGCGGCCGCTTGCGGCACTACCAAAAATTGCTCGACGGCGCGGTTTTTGCGCCGCGCGGTTCTGATGAAAAAATTGCCCGGGCGGCTCATGAACTGCTGTCCAACAGCAAGCGTTTGCAAAGCATGGCCGACGCCGGACGCGCGCGCATGGGCACAGCCGGCGGCTCTTATTTCATCGCGCGTAAGATCTGGTATTACTTGTATGCCTAGCCCAACAACGCTGGACCTGTCGATCATTATTGTGGCTTTCAATAACCGCGAGTATTTGCGCGGCTGTCTGAATTCTATTTACGAAAATATCGGCAATCGCCTGCGTTACGAAATTTTTGTCGTGGATAATAATTCGCAGGATCA
>JAITIE010000034.1 GCA_031279615.1 Candidatus Margulisiibacteriota bacterium
GTCGCCAGAGAAACATTGCCCGGCTCGCCGCGGAAATACACCACGCCGCCGACCATGCCGGCGCAGGCGCGGTCGCCCAGGATAGGCAGGCCAGCCGGCGTGTCCACGCCGCAGACCACCGCGATGCCGCCGCCCATAAATTCAAAGCCAAAAGACCCGACATTTTTGAGTATCCATAATTCCGGCGGCGCATAGGCCGGATCATGCTTCATCAGCGAGCCGGTGCGCGTGCCGCCGCGTCCGCCGATATAAATCTTGCCCGATGCCGCGCAATGTCCGGCCGTGTCGCCGCCGTCACCGCGCACGACGATCTCGCCGCCGGCATTGAGCCAGCCGACATCCGCCGAGGTCGAGCCCTCGACCACAATAGTCGTGCCGTCCATACACATCGAGCCGAGCCGCTGTCCGGGGTTGGTCACTTTGAAAGTCAGCCGGCCCTTGGGCGACCAGAGCGGCCCGCCAATATCGTGCTGGCCGCAGGCGGCGATCTCAAATTCCGTCTCACCGCGCTCCAGTCCCTGATAAATCTCCTGCAACAGCTCCTGCGTCGAGAGCCGTTTACTGCCTGCCAGCGATTGTATTTTTATGACCATATTTTTTTGTTACACCAATTGTTTCTTTAATTCTTTGTCAAAAGTAAAAACTTCATGGCCTTTGATTTTAGAATAAGCGGCCAGTAGACAGTCCACAAAATCCAATTTTGCAGAAGCAAACAAATTAATTCCATATAACACAACTTCTTTTTCCAAAATCAAGCCTAAATCAGATATTTTTGTAATTTTATTGACGATTTCTTTCCTGCTCATTCGATAGACTTTACTCAGAACATAAACCATCTCAGCAACCACTTCTAGGGGAACAACAATATCTGTCCTGGATAGCAATATATCCTCAACTTCATCGGACATTTTGTTATTGTCCTGCAGAACAAAGCGCAATATAGCATTGGTATCAAGCAACAACATATTTTCTCCAATTATCTTTTACTGCCATTTCCCAAGCTTTTTTCTCTAAAGATCTTAATTTTGGATTGGCATATTTTTTCAAGGAGCCTTTTAAGTCTTTTATTAAGGCTTTCCGGCTTGTTTTATTTACAGCGTTGTGTTTTTCCGAATTGGCAGCAGGCTCGAACAATGAGCCTTTTGCGTTTTTTAGCGCAACTTTATTTATTTTCAGCTTTGGCTCCATAGCAAGCTCCGGCAAAACAATTATCTCCACCTTGCTGTATCGCATAGACTTCGGCAAATCCAGCACAGTCCTAAGTCGCTCGGCGTCCACAATCTGTCTTATCGCCTCCATAAAACACCTCTTTCTAGTTTTTTCCTGCCGTAATTATTATACAACCTCAGCAGGCATACGGTATTTTCAACTGCTCGGCTACCGCTTTGTCCGTGGCGACCAGCGCGTCCGAACGTCCCACCGGCAGAGAGCTATTGCCGATCGGCGCCATCAGTTTGCGCATTTCCTGGTCAAAAGCCAGCACATAATCCACAATATTTTGCGCGGCCTTGTCCACATCCAGACGGCGCACCAATTTAAGGTCCTGCGTCGTGATACCGGTCGGGCACAGGCCGGTGTTGCAGGAATTACAGCGGCCATGATCGTTGCCGACACAGCCCATGAGCTGTAATAAAATCTTGCCGACAGACACGCCGTTGGCGCCCAGACAAATCAGCTTAAAAGCGTCCGCCGCCGCGTTGCCGGTCATACCCACACCGCCAGCGCCCCACAGCGGTATTTGTCCCTGCCGTCCCTGGGTCACCGCGGCCAGATAACAGTCGCGGATTTTGGAAACGATCGGGTGGCCGGTGTGGTCGAGCGATACTTCATTGGCCGCGCCGGTGCCGCCGTAAAGGCCGTCGATAAAATAACCGCCGACAATGTGATACGGATCGCGCAATAAATTGTTGTAAATAGAAACCGACGACGCCGTCGCCGAAGTTTTGATGCCTACCGGCACGCGGAATTTAAACGCGGCGTTCATGGAGAGGAACATTTTTTGCACGGACTCTTCAATAGAATACAAGCCCTGATGATTGGGCGGTGAAAGCAGGTCGGATTTTGGCACACCGCGGATCGCCTGAATATGCGGCGCGACTTTGGCGGCCATGAGCAGACCGCCGTCGCCCGGCTTCGCGCCCTGGCCAATCTTGATCAAAATGCCCGCGGGGTCTTCCTGCATTTCCGGCATAGCTTTGACGATACGGTTCCAGCCGAAATGACCGGAGGCGATCTGCAAAATCATATATTTCAAATATTTGGATTTGAGCAGACGCAGCGGCATGCCGCCCTCGCCGGAACACATGCGCACCGGCAAATTGTACTTTTCATTGAGACAGGCCGCGGCCAGACAAACCGCCTCCCAGGCGCGCGGCGACAGAGCGCCGATAGACATATCGCCGAAAATCAGCGGGTAAATCCAGCGCACGGGCGGCAGAGGTTTGTCGAGCTTTAATTTGCCGTCCGGATCGACCGAGAGCGGCATTTTGTCCGCGGGCAGGATGCGGCCAAACGGCGCCAAAATATCGAAAGTATGCCGTTCGGCGTCCAGCGACGGGTCGGTCATCTGGGAAATCCGGCCAACCACGATTTTGTCAAAAGTCCGGTCGCTGGCGTTTAGATTGGCGCGGCCGCCGCGCTTGATCGGCGAGCCGCCCTCGCGCGCGAAAATTTCCCAGCGGCTGTCCGCATTGCGGCGTGGACGGATCGCGCTGTTGGGGCAGGTTTTTTCGCACAGGCCACAGCCCACGCAATGATTCTGCACCGTGGCCGTCTGTTTGATGACCGGCACGGCGTAACGCTCGCCTTCCACCGGCGTCGGCATGTCGCCCGGCGAGTAAATGTAACTGCGCGCTTCCACCGCGGCGTGTATCGCCCGAAAAGTGCAGGCCGCCACGCAGCTGCCGCAGAGTTTGCAACGGCAGGGGTCCCACTCGATCCGCCAGGGCAAATCGTTGGCAGTCAATTCATTGACCGTTACTGTTTCCACCGCGTTACCTCTAAATTATTGTCAACCACGATCATCTCGCGCTCGTTGGGATAAATATCTTTTTCCTGATCGCGGTCGGGCAGAACAACATTGAGGCCGCAGACTTCGGAAGAGAGCGCCACCGTGCCGCCGTCACTGCCAACCACGATTGGCCGCAGTTTTTTGGAATCATTCACATTGATGACACGGCCGTCCGGCAGCACGCCGATAATCGTGTTGGGGCCGTTGATTTCCAGATGCGGCAAAGACTGGCGCAAGGCCAGCAGGACATTTTTGTCCTCGCGCTGCAGCAAATCCTGAAACGGCAGCGGCGTAATGACATGCTTGTAATATTCCAGCGGCCATTTTAATTCGCGCTGTAAATAATGCAGTGTGTAGAGAAAACACTGTGAGTCCGACTCGAAACCGATGTAGCCGCGGTGCAGTGAACTCTGGAACTCCTTATTTTTCACGTAAAAAGTATTTTCGCCGTTGGCCAGCACCGTGTAGCCCTGCAGGAAAAACGGATGCGCGGCATAACGCACGATGGCGTAATTGGTGTTCTGGCGGCACTGCACCGTGATGATTTTCGCGCAAAAATCCGTGTCTTCCTGCCAAAGATTGAAATAGACGCCGATATCCGCCGGATTGCCGATCTCTTTGAGCGTCAGGACGTCCGGCCAAAAAGAATAAACAAAGGCGCTGCCGTTTTCCGCGGTCAAGGCGCGCAAAGCCAGGCGGGTATCCGTCAGGAGATTTTCTTTGGCGGACTGCTCGGCGTTTTGATAACCCGCCGGATAATCGTAAACCTCAAAATTGTAATGTTCCAGCAGCGCGATGTCCAAACCGGCCTGCGGTTTGGTCTGCGGCGACCATTCAAAACGCAGGGTAAAACCCTTGTTTTGCATATAATTGTGGATTTTTTCCACGCTGGCGGAATTGCCGGCATAGGACAGCAGCGGTAATTTTTTGTACGGCGCGAAAACCCCGCCCAAATCCTGCATAACCATCGCAAAACCCGAATTATCGTGGCCTTTTTGCTGGGGCAGCATCAGGTACAAAACTTTGGACGGATGCGTGTATTTTTTGCTTTTTAGCGCGCCGACTCTGCACATAGGTGGGAAATTATTACACCTTGCCAATTTTTTGACAACGTAATTTATTACAAAAATGTAATAAATACGCTGGAAGCGGAGCTGTTAAGCGCTAGCGCCCAGCGCGGCGTCCATCTCGATCTCAATAAGCTGCGCCGGACGGTTCAGCCGCGGGGTCTCCACCATGGTAAAAAGCGGGCGGACATTTTTGAAAAATTCGGAATAAGCCCGCGCCGCTTCCGCGCCCTGCGTAATATCCGTAATGTACGCTTTGATTTTGATTACCTCTTCTTTTTTCGCCCCAGCCCGGGACAGCAAATCGATCTGTTTTTGCAAAATATATTTCGTTTGCTCGTAGACGCTGCCCTCGCCGGCCACGCTCCCGTCCGGCTGGACGGAAGTCGTGCCACCGATGTAAATAAAAGGACCGGCCTGCACCATACGGCTGTAGCCGGTTTTTTCCTCCAGCGGAGCGCCGGAAGAATAATTTACGCGTGATAAATTCATTTTTTTCTCCTTGGGTAAACTCATGCCCGCGTACTCCACCATTTTAACGGCCTCCCTGCCCTGAAATTTACTCGTTAATTAAAACATCCTCAATATCCGTGCCGGCAAAAAGCGGTTGTTTTTTGACCAAGCCGACCCAGATCAACGCATAAACAACCAGCGCCGCAAAAAGCACAAAAAATATTTTATAAATGAGGATCCTGGCTTCGCCCTCGGCAATGTTCCAAATCATATAAATATTTCCGACAATGCAGAGGAACTGCGGAATACCCCAAAGGGTCAGTTTATTATTGCGCCCGGGATGATTGGGGTAACGCCGGCGCAGCACCAGCACCGACAAACTCACCAGCATATAAGAAACCAGCCAAAAACAGGAAGCCGTCAGCAAACCATTAACCAGGCCGGCTGACTGGGTAAAACCGGAGCCCACCATAAATACCAGAAAAGCGGTTACCAGCGCCAGACCAGCCACCGGAATATTGTGTTTATTCTTTTTCTCAAATATCTCCGGCATCATAGCGTTTTTAGCCATGCCGGAAAGAATATTGGGTATCGCGCCCATCAGCGTATTCGCGGTGCTGATCGAGGCCAGAAAAGTGATTATGCCCATCCAGAGCAATCCGGCCTTGCCCAAAAGATTTTCCGCAAAAACCATGTGCGGCAGTTCCGAATTAACCAAATCCGCATAAGTCACATAATTGCCCATCCCGATACCCAGCACAGCCTGAATAACGCACAATAAAATTATGCCCAGCGCCATCGCCAGGGGAACTGTTACTTTGGGATTTTTTACGTCTTTGGCCACAGGAACAACATACTCCACGCCGATAAACAGCCAGAAAGCCAGAGCGGTAAGAGCCAAAGCCGTGCCAAATCCAACGCCCGCGGCGGGCGGCGCGGTCTGGAGAACAACCTGGCCAATACCCAATTTGAAAAAACTAAGGAAGCCCAGCGCTGTCAAAGAAAGCAACAGCACGCCTACAACCAGATTTTGCACTTTAGAAAAAATATTGACGCCAAAATAATTAATCACGCCGAGAGCCAGCGCAAAAACCACGCCAATCAACGCGGCAGGAATCCCGGGCAGGAATAATTCATGGAGAACCATACCGCACATGGCCATTTCTATAGGGGCGGCCAGCAAGGCGACAAAAACATACGCGCTGGTATTGGAGACGATCGAAACCACCGGACCCAGAGCCACCTGCGTATACTGCCCCAGACCGCCTTCAATACCCGGCATCAAATCGTGCAGCTCCGCGAAAGACAGAGCCACGCAGATATTCAGCACCGCCACAATACAGATAGCCAGAATAAACCATTTGCCGCCTAAGCCCACGCCCTGCCCCAGCGAAAGCAGGCAGCTTGACGCCACGATCAACCCGACGCACACGCAAATCGCGCTAAACAAACCTATTTTCTTTTTTTCTCCTATCGCGCTCATAATTTTCTCCTTTCAGATAATTAAACAGCTGGTCAATTTGTCTGCCGCGCCGCGCTCCTTCCTGCCCTGTCGATTTTCACTTGATGCCAAAACGGTCATAACGCAAAGCCGCCAGATCCAGCGCCGGCTGTCCGTCAATAACCATTTCACTCAACAACTTGCCCACTGCCGGACTGATGCCAAAACCGTGCCCGCTGAAACCGCAGGCAATGATTAAACCGGGGACTTCGTCCGTGAAACTAATGACCGGCACGTGGTCGGCGCAGTCATCTATCCAGCCCGCCCAAGAACGGATAATTTTGAGGTCGGCCAGCACGGGAAAATAAGACAGGATATTCCGGCAGGCCGCCGCAGCCGCGCCGGACGAGGACACCGGAAAACCCGCTCTGGCAAAAGGCTCGTAACCGGAAGCAATGCCGAAAACAAAGGAACCGTGCCGCGCGCTTTGGTGGCCGTAAAAATCCGCCGCCGCCGTGCCCAGCATTTGCGGGAACATTTCCACCGCGGCTTCGGTTACCAGAGTCTCCAAAAGCACCGGTTGCAGCGGCACGTCGAGTCCCACGGTGTTCAGCAGAGGCCGGCTGCCCAAACCCGCCGCCACAATAATCGTCCCGCCTTCATACAGGCCATTCTCCGCCGCGACCACGCGCGCGCGGCCTTTATTTTTCCGGATCGCTCGAACTGTCTCGCCGCTGATAAACCGCGCGCCAAGCTGCCGCGCCCGCCGGTAAAAAGCCAGTGTAGCCAGCAGCGGATTGGCATGACCGTCGGTCGGACACCAGCTGGCGCCCAGCACGGCCTGAGACAAATAGGGATTTATCGCTCTGGCCTCGTCGCCGGAAATCATTTTTACATTCAAGCCGCAGTCGACCGCTTTTCGCGTCAGGCCGGCCAATATATCCAGATGCGCTGCGGTTTTGCCGAGACGCAGATTGCCTTTTTGGCAATACTCCACATCCACGCCCAGCTCCTCGGCAAGCGTTGGCCAGATATTTTTGATGCCGCGCATGGCGATCGGCAGCTCGCGCGGGTCGCGGCCGGACTGCCGCACACCGCCGCCATTGCGCGCCGAGCCGCCTGAACCGACAGCGTTTTCCTTTTCCAGCACGATGACCGAACAGCCGCCTTTGGCCAGATAGTAGGCCGCCGCGCAACCCATGATGCCGCCACCCACGATCACCACATCCGCCGCATTTTTAACCATCGTCACGCTCCTGATTGTCCGCCAGCACCCGCATCTCCACCGGCCGCACTGGAGAACGCGCCGTCGCCGGTTCAACAGCCGCCGGAGCAACGCCCAGCTCGCGCGCCAAAAGCGCTTTGACCAAACGGCCGCAGGTCTGCCCCTGGCATAGTCCCATACCCGCGCGCAAAAAGCGGCGAATTTCGGCCAGCGTAAACAAGCCGTCGTGAATCGCGTGGCGAATTTCACCTTTGGTAATTTCTTCACAGCGGCAGACGATCAAATCATCGTCCGGCGCCGCGATATATCCGCCTAAATCTTTTCTCTCCAGCATCAGCTCTCCCTCTGAAAAAATCTGGCCGCCATAGCATACTGAGGCGGCACACGCATCGTCAGCAAATTGGTCTTGTCAAAAACTCCGGCGGTTTTGACCGCGGTGATTTCCGCGGCGCAGACTTCCTGACCGTCGCGCCCCAGCGCCCGGCCTCGATCGCCTTTCTGCGGCAGGGGCAAAAACTCATACGGCAGCGTGACTTCACCGGCGTCTTCATCCACCAAAAAAATCGCCTGACCGGAACAGGAAGCAACGCACAGGCCACAGCCAGTGCAGCCTTTTTGCGCGTCAAAAACCGGCAGCGCGGTAATATTGCCGTCCGTCCCACCTACGGTGATGCAATGTTTGGGACAGGCGTCCTGGCAGGGATTGCAGGGAATATTTTGCGCGCATTCAATGACCGGCCGCAAACCTTTATCCGGCGTGATACCCGGATACGCGCTTATTTCCGCAGCGTCAAGATAACCTTTGCGCAGCAGATTTTGCGAAAGCGGGTAACCTTCGTCAGTCCGGGTAAAAGTCTTGCCGCGGCTGCCCGGCGCAAACATGCCCTGCCGCAGACCGGCCAGCGCTTTTTCCTGAACGGCAATCCGCGCGTCCAAATCTCCTTTGTCCAAAAAACCCAGCCTGTGCGCCGCCGCCAGACCGGCGATCCGTCCCTCGATCATCGCCGAGCTGGCTTCCTCAATGCCGGAAACATCTCCGGCGGCAAAAATACCGGCGACCGACGTTTCGCCGTATTTATCGACGACCGGCACATAACCGGCTTTGGCCGGATCGTCTTCCATAGCGCAGCCAGCCAGCGCGCAAAGCTGGGACATAGGCGACAAACCCACCGCCAGACAAATCGTGTCCACGGCAAAATGTTTTTCCGTGCCGGAAATGATCCGCCAGTCTTTATCCAGCTCGCCGATAACCGCGCCGGTAACACGGTCGCCGCCCTCAGCGCGGACTATGGTGTGCGCGGTGTAAAAAGGCACGCCGCAGCGCGCGACCTTGGCCGCATGCACTCCGTAACCGCCGATACGCGGCAGAGCGTCAACCACCGCCGCCACCGCGCAGCCGGCCTGCAGGAGTTGATAACTGACCACCAAGCCGACATTGCCGCTGCCCAGCATTAAAATCCGTTCGCCAGGTTTGACGCCGTGTAGATTCATCATCGTTTGCGCGGCGCCAGCGCCGATCACGCCAGGCAAAGTCCAGTTGGGGAAATTAACCATATTTTCGCTGGCGCCGGTCGCCAGGATAATCGCGTCGGCTTTGCGGTGCAGGATGCGTTCGTTTACGCGCGCCGTGATTTCTTTTTCCGCAAAGAGGCCGGTCACCGCCGCATTTAACATGATTTCCACTCCGGCGTCCGTGGCTTCCTGCAAAAGCTCCTCGCCAATCTTAATGCCACGGATTTTGGCCTTATGTTCCCGCGAGCCAAAAAATTTATGGATTTGTTTAAAAAGCTGTCCGCCGGGCCGGGCATTTTCGTCATAGACCACGACCCGCAAACCCAATCTGGCGGCTTCGATGGCGGCGGATAATCCGGCGGGACCCGCGCCCACCACGATCAAATCATAACGCTTCATTTTTCCTCCCCGACGCCGTATTGTGTGCGCACATTCATGCCGGCGGCCAGCGGCGTCACGCAGGTGCGGATATTCGGCCGGCCATCCACGACCATCACGCAGTCCGTGCATCTGCCGATCGCGCAAAAGATCCCGCGCGGCCGGCGTAGTTTGGACGTGTAGCGGTGGATCAGCACACCGGCGGACCTGAGCGCCATAGCCACCGGCTCGCCGGCAAAGCCCCGCAGCGTCTGGCCGTCAAAAGTAAACTCCACCAACTCGCCTTTGGGGTAAACACCTAAGATCGGATGCTCTTTTATTCTCGTCATCTTGCCGCCGCCGATTTTTTATTTTTGCGTTTTAAGTCATTGCCGGAACGTCCCAGAGATTCAAAGTCTGGCCAATGCCTTTCTTGACCGCATTTTGATAAACCGTCAAACCCCAGGCCAGATCCTCGGTCGGCATGCCGCCGACAGACATAACCAGAATTTCTTGATCCGACTGGCGCGCCGGAATTTTGCCCGCGATGATCTCGCCGATATCGCGAATCTGGCTGCGCTCAATTTTCTGGTCATGGAACAAGTCAATCAAATGCGCGCCCAGCAGAGGCACGCCGTTGGCGTAAACCGGATAAGGTATTTCCTCGCCCCAGGCCTCGTAAAGTTTCCAGTTGTCCACGACAATGCCCGCGCGGTTGAGCAGAAAATCATCGTCAAAACGGATCGACCCCGGCAGGGTCAGCAACGCGCCCGGTTTCAGCCACTTTTCCTCAAGATAAGGATATTCTTCAACTTTAAGCGGACTGGAAGTCGCCACGCTGATAATATCCGCGCCGTCCACCGCCTCGGCAAAAGTTTTGACCACTTTGATATTTGAAATTTGCGGATGTTTTTCTCGGACATAGGCGGTAAAAGAATCAACGCCTTTTTGACTGCGTCCGCAAATCTGCACGGTGTCAATGGCCGGACGCGCCACCACAAAAGAATCCAGCGCGGTCTTGCTCATCACGCCCGGGCCGATCACGCCGACCACTCTGGCGTCCGGCAGCGACAGCCATTTGGCGCCGACGCCCGGGACAGCGCCGGTGCGGTAAGCGGACAGCAGATTGGCGGACATGAGCGCGATCGGCGCGCCGGTGTCTTTGTCCGTCAAGAAAACCATAAGGATCGAGCGCGGCAGTCCCTTGTCCTTATTCTCGACATTGGAGCCGTACCATTTCATACCGGCGATCTGAAATTTGCCGCCGAGATAAGCCGGCATCGCCATGAAGCGGCGGTCGGGGCCGTTTTTGGGCATGCCGGGATGCTCGGGGTTGTCCGGAAAAGCCAGCATCATGCCGTGCGAATTTTGATTGGCGCCGCCCATCATGTAGTCGCCCACACCCAGCGCCGCGAACATATCCTCCATCGCCGTCACGCAGCCGGCCATATCGGTCACTCCGGCTTTGAGCATATCCTCCTCGTTTAAATATAAGAAATCTATTTTCGCGCTGTCCATTTTTTGCCTCCTTAAGTTTATTACAAATTTGTAATATTTATGTTTTTATACACAAATTTGTTAAAAAGTTGCGAGGAGTTTACAGGGCGCTCGGGAGTTTGTCAAGGGGAATTTTTATTGCAAATTAAGACCTGGTATAATCAGTTTATGGAACGCAGGCTAAAAATATATTTAGACACACCTGTTATCAGTCACTTAGATGCGCCGGACGCAGTTGATCGGAGGAGAAAAAGACTAACGATATTTTCCGGCCGGAGATAACCTATGTTAGGCGTCTATCTGCCAATTCTCCAATTTCAGCCCCGAAATTCTAGCAAAATGCTTTTGGTTATTAGTCACTAAAACAGCGTTAAGACTTCTAGCTGTTGCGGCAATCAAAATATCAAAATCCGCCAACGGTTTGCCCCGCGTTTCCAAGTCTTGACGTATATCCGCATACTGCTCGACAACCGCTCTGCCGCACTCGATTACTCTGACTAACTCTACAAATAAATTAATTTTATGCGTAATCTGCCGCGATTTTCTGCGCCGCGCGCCGTACAATAACTCCGCGTAAGTGATAGCACTGATACAAATATCGTCATCTTGATGCGCAACCAACTTTTTAGCAACAGACGGCGGATTTTCTTTAATAATATAACTGCAAATATCCGTATCCAACAGATATATCTTCATTTAGAAAAAATCTTTGTGTCTGGTCACAGTATTACGTTTTACCGTAAAATCAGGACAAGCCGGACATTCCGCAAAAAAACTTTGCCAGGATAATTTAGTTTTGGGCGTTATTACCAGCCGCTCGTCATCTTTGGTGATATATACCTTATCACTCGCCAGCCGGAATTGTTTGGGCAAACGCACCGCTTGCGAATTACCGCTAGTAAAAACTCTGGTCAACATTTTTTCCATAAAATACCTCTTAAAAAATGTATATACTGTCAGTATATATTATATTGTCAGAATGTCAACTAGTACTCAATCCCCAGCCGCGCGCGCAGGGCGGTGTTGTGATCTTCCACCGCGCCCATCGCGTCCACGATTTCCCAGAGCTGCATGATGCCAAAAGTCAGGACGCCCACGCCGATCCGCGCCTCTTGTTGCGCCTGGCCGCCGTCGGCAGCCTCGGTGTCCACCGGCACCGCGCTGGCCATAAAAACCGGCACGATGAATTTGCCTAAGAAAATCGCAAAACCCCGCGCCGGGTCGCCAGCGTAATTGTGTCCCATCAGCGGCAGGGTCA
>JAITIE010000037.1 GCA_031279615.1 Candidatus Margulisiibacteriota bacterium
TCCGTTATCTGCTCTGCATTGATATTTTCTTGACAATTTTATAAACCTGCTTAAACAAAATATTTAAGCAAGCTTAATAAAATTATCCAAGCTAGCTTGCTTAATTATCAATGAAAATATCCAAGCACGTCGGGGCAGTAGCAGTAGCTGTGGCAGTTGCCATAGCCGGAGAAGTAGCAGGAGAAGTAGCCGTGGCAGTAGATATATATATGTATTAGCATGAAGCAGTGGGCATTAACATTACAGAGAAGCAAATGCATTGTTGTGCATTGCTTCGTGCGAAAAATCTAGCCACGCGCGTGAAAAATGCGTTTTAAAAAACATTTCATTTGAAAACACTCAAAAACCAATACGTGACGTTGAATTTTGACCGCAAATCCGCAGCGAGTTTTTGCGGCGAGAAAACTATGCTTGGCGGAATACGGAAAATGCTAGAAAAAGTCAGGTCTGATTTAGCAGTGACTATCGATTACTCTATACTAGATTTTTTATTTTGATTGTTTTTTCTTGTCGAGACTATTGCGCAGGCTGGTATTGAGAATGTCCTGCCCGCGGGCTTGTATCTCCTGAATGTCCTCTTTTACCTGCGCGAGCTTGGCCTGAATGACCCGCTGAACTTTGTTTTGGAATAAATGCCGCAAAGCGTCTTTGCCGACCGTGTCATTGAGTTTGTTTATTTTGTCGCCGAGCTGAAATTGTTTGTTGAATTTTTCCAGCAGGCCTTTGGTCTGACTTAGCGCTTTGGTTTTGAGTTCGGCGGTCTGCGCTTGCAGCCGATCTTTGTCCGTGTATTTTTTCTTGTAGTCGGTGAAGTTTTGTTTCAGCCCGCTGATCTTTTGCACGAAGCTGAGAGCTAAAATTTTGTTTTTGATCTGCTCCAGCCACGCTTGAAATTTATTGTAACGCTGCAAAAGCAAATGCGTGACCAGTTCGGATGTATTGTTGCTGGCAGGCGCGGGTTTGAGCTTGACTGCCGGCAGAGGCGCTTTGACCTGCGGTTTGATTTGTAATTCGACAGCGGTGTTTTCTTTATTGGCCATACTAAATGTATACCCAGAATGTCAGTTTTTATACCTGTCGCCCACGCGACAGGTACTTCCGCGCGCGCATTGAGATCCGCGCACGGTCGTACCGTAATGGTATGGATTTATCTGTCGCCTATGCGACAGGTATTCCCTCCGCGGCTTCACGCCGCTGTCGGTCATACCATAATAGTATGGATTTATCTGTCGCCCACGCGACAGGTACTTCCGCGCGCGGTCGTACTATAAATAGTTGTGTTATAATTTATTTATGCCAGAGAATAATAAATTTAACGAAAAAATTCAGCTTTTTAATCAGGAGCAGCTGTCTAAAATATTTAACGAGCTGGATCTCGACCCGCAAAAAGTCGCGCAGGTCAAGAAGACCGCGCCGCCAAAAAACCTGCCGCCCGATCCCGAGCAGAGCGCGGCGGATATTCTCAAGCGGAATTTTATTCCTTCCGAGGAAGAAGAATAGCGGCTTCGGCGGCGCCGGCGGCGGTAAATTTCTCCGCGGCGATATCCACAATAATTTTCTGAGCTTTGACCACCGCGTTATTTTCCTCTTGAGTGTACTCGCCGTCGTACAGGTGTATGAGATTTTCTTTTTCATTATAAAGAGCGCTGCGTCCGGCCGCCTGTTTGCCGGCCTGCTGGATCAGCACATTGCCGCTTAGGGTCATTTGCGCAAAATCGCTGGAAACATCGGCCTGTAGCGTGTCCGCGGAGATCAGTGTTTTAACGCGGCGCAGTTCATTGGTGGTCTGCTCCGCCTCGCGCGTCAGATGCGCCTTGCCCCGCGCGGTAAAAATATCGCGCTGTAAATCAACGGTCAGCTCCTCCGCGGTCAAGGTCGTGTCCGGCCGCGCTAAAATCGTGTCCCGGCCGAAAAATAATTGCTGTGTTGCATGATCAATTTCCGCTTTGCTGGCGTTGATGCGCGTGCCGCGGTCAACGACCAGGATTTTTTTCTGCAATGTTGATTTTTTACTGGCCGCGCTGTAATTAAGCTGTTCGCCCCAAATATTCACCGGCTGCTGGCCGCCACGGCGCAGTACGGCGCGGAAACCTTTGTCCGCCTGCAGCCTTTCCTGCGGCGCGTTGGCCTGCACTTTGCGGGCGGAAAGTTCATCCAGCAGCAAGCGGCCATTGTCGTAAAGCTTGCCATTGTAAATATTTTCAACCACGGCATGGTCAATATTCAGCGCCGACCAGATATAACGCGACTGCAGAGACCACAACAGCCGGCCGTCTTTGTAGCCGCGCACGGTGGTTTCGGCCAGCTCGATTTGTTTCTCCGGCGCGCTGTTTTCGGTTTCGAGACGGCCGGCGCTGTGCAGCAGCCAGGCGGCGCCCAGCAAGATTAATAGACCGGCGAGTGTAAAGCAGCGTTTTTTCATGGGCAAGCCTTAATAAGTATAGAGTGTTTGCTGACCGGGTCAATGTTTTGGCCGCGCAGGTCAGCGGTAACCAGGTAAGAATTATGCGCCGCCGTGATTATTTCGCCATTGCTTTTGCGCATCGGGCCGATTTTAATTTTCTGAATGGCGTTGATGCCGGGATCGAGAATTTCCAGTTCGTCGCCGCTGTCAAATTGATTGCGGCCGGAAATCGTTATTTGCTGGCTTTGCGGATCATAGTTTTCCACAACGCCGACAAAATCACAGCCTTTGAGATAGGCGGAACTTTCCGGGTATTCCGTGGGCTGGCCGCCAGGGAACAAAAAACCGTTGGTGTAAGGCCGGTGCGAAATTTTGGCCAGATTGCCGCGCCATTCCGGCCGGACGCTGTATTTTTCCGGCGCGGCCAGATAGGTGTCTATGGCCTGCCGGTAAACTTTGGTCGTCATTGCCGCGTAAAAAGCAGACTTCATCCGGCCTTCTATTTTGAAACTGTCGACACCGGCCGCGATCAGCTCCGGTATATGCTCCAGCAGACAGAGATCGCGGGAATTTAAAATGTACAATCCGTTGCGGTCTTCCTCGGCGGTAAAAGTTTCTGTCGTGTCCGCAGGCCGGAAAGAATATTCCCAGCGGCAGGGCTGCGCGCATTCGCCGTGATTGGCCGAACGTCCGGTGAGATGCCGCGAGAGCAGACAGCGGCCGGAGTAGGCGACGCACATCGCGCCGTGCACGAAAATTTCCAGCTCGGCTTCCGGCGCCCTGGCTTTGATCATCTGCAGCTGCGCCAGGGAAAGTTCTCGCGCCGCGACTATCCGCGCCGCGCCGTTGTTCAGCCAGAAACGCACCGCCGCGGAATTTGTCGTGTTGGCCTGCGTGCTGATGTGCAGTTTGACATTCGTGCCGGACTCGCGCAGTATTTGCAGCGCTCCCGCGTCGGAGATAATCGCGGCGTCAATGCCGAGTTTTTCCGCGGCTTTGAAGTACGCCAGCATTTTTTTCAACTCCTGATCAAAAGCGTAAATATTAAGCGCCAGATAAAACTTGCAGCCGTGCTCATGCGCGAAACGAATTCCTTCGCCCAGTTCATTGAGCGTGAACGAACTGCCGCCCGCGCGCAATGAATAATCGCCCGCGCCGGCATAGACCGCGTCCGCGCCGAAACGCACCGCAGTTTGGAGTTTTTCCAAATCACCGGCGGGAGAAAGCAATTCCGGCCTTTTCATTAGTAGAGCAGTGTATTGGGCGAGACGCCGAGGTATTGATAGATTTCCGCGGAAGTTTTGGGTGGCCGCTGATAAAGCGCGCCGTAATTTTTGACCACGGCCAGCGCGGTCGCGTATTCATTACCGGCGTGCCAGATAAAAAATCCATCCGTGCCGGCGTCTTCGCAGGCGCGAATCTGCTCGCGGATATAATTAGACAAGGTCATGTTGGCGTAGCCAAGATTCATGGCAAAACCTTGAATGTAGGGAATCAAGCGCACCGGCCGCCCCTCGAGTTTGTTTTTGCCGAGCGTTGAGCCTTCGAGCAGTGTGCGGTACGGATTGCTCAGGCGCAGGCGGTCGCCGTAAAAATGCGACGGGTAAAGCATCGGGCTGACCGCGTCGATATGGGACGACAGGCGGCGCAAATCCTGACCGATAATGTGATGCGGCTGATAAGCCACGGAACCAAAAACATCCACGCCGAGCGGAATGTTTACCGAAACGCGCGCCTCCCGCAAAAATTTCTCGATAATGTCTTTTTTGCGCGGATCCGGCGCGCCGCGGTCGGAAAAACGAATATAGTCATACTGGATTTCATCAAAGCCCAATTCTGTAGCTTCCTGAGACAAAGCTAATTTTTTCTGCCAGTTTTGTGGATCCTCGGCGGTCTGATACGTCGCGCCTAAGCCCTCCTCAAAAACCACGATGCGCGCGATGAGATACAAGCCGAGCTCTCGGGCATAGTCAAGATTTTTCAGATAAGCCGTGTTCGCGCCGTCGAAGTCGCAGACCACGGTGTTCAAGCCGCTGTCTTTGACGTTCTTCAGGAGCGGCCGGCAGCGTTCGGGATAATTCATCGTCCAGATGCTGACGTACACGCCGCAGATTTTTTCCGGCCGCGGCTTGACGGCTGACCCCGGCGCGGCTTGCTGCTCTAAAAAGGTGGGAGAAATATTGAGGAGGAGAACGCTAACGAGCAAGATTTTTAATGTTTTCATGTTCGGATTTTAACTTGCTGCGTTTAAAGAGGCAATGTTACAGAAAAACGGTTCCGGATAATTTACGGCGCTTTGGTATAAAATCAGGCAAAAAGGGTATTTATTATAGAGATAAAAAAATGAAACAAACAGGCTAAGCTTACGATACACTCAGCTGAAACAAACAAATACCAGACAGTGATATAATAAATAAATGCAGTCTTACGTTTTTATTCTCGCTGGCGGCTCCGGCACGCGGCTGGCGCCGCTCTCCTTGACCGGTCCGGGCAAACTGCCCAAACAATTCCTGCCGCTGGTCGGCGAAAAAACCATGCTCCAGCAAACCATCGAGCGCGTGCCGGATGGACAGATTGTCATTGTGCCGGAGGAGCGTTACGTGCCGGCTATCCGGCGGCAGTGCGCGGAGCTGACGGGCGCGCGGAGTGAAGTCGAGATACTGGCCGAGCCTTTTGGCTGTAACACCGCCGCCGCGGCGGGACTCTGCGCTCTCTACGCGCGGCAAAAAACCAATGCTGAGCAAACCGTGCTTTTTTTTCTACCGGCGGATCACATTATGGACGAAAATGTTTTTGAGCAATTATTCCGGCGGGCGGTCGTGCAGGCGGCCAGCGGCAAAATAATCACGATCGGTATCACGCCAGACCGTCCGGAAACCGGCTACGGCTATATTCAGACCAGCGGCTCCGGCGCAGAATTAAACGTGCAGGCTTTTGTGGAAAAGCCGGATCTGCCGACCGCGCAAAAATATCTGGCCGCTGGCAATTATTTTTGGAACGCCGGAATGTTCGTCATGCGCGTCGACACAGCTCTGCGGGCGCTGGAGCGCGACGCGCCGGAGATTTACCGCGCGCTGCTGGGCGTTGATTTTACCAAAAATCTTTCCACGGAGATCGCGCGGCAGTATCAGATTATTAAAGACAAAAAACAAAATATTTCGATCGACTATGCGGTCATGGAAAAAGAAGCGGCCAATATGCTGCTTCTGCCCGCGCCGACTGCTCTGGAATGGAATGACGTCGGCGGCTGGATCGCCCTGCGCAAATATTATCCGCCGGACACGCAAAATAATTTAATTTTAAATTACGCGCGCGAAGAGATCGCAATTTCCGGCCTGCGCGATTTGCTGGTCGTAAATACGGAAAACGGTATTTTGCTCTGTCCACAGACTCTGGCGCAGAGAGCCAAGGAAATTATCTCCGGCATTGAAAAAAAACTGACCGCGGAAACCATAGACTGTCAAGATGTGATTATCGAAAATTCCACGGAGCGTTATATCGGCGTGATTGGCGCGCAAAACATCAGAGTAGTTTATAAGAATGGTGAATTAAACGTATCCAAGACTTAAGCGCAGGCAAAGATCTTCTCTGTGTTTAATCTAACTACAAGTATACTTGCAACTATATTTGATGATGAGGTGATTTTATACCGCAAATTTCTTTGTATATAGACGGTGATACTCTAGACAAAATTACAAAGTCGGCTCGACAAAACGAACTTTCCCTTTCTAAATGGGTAGGGGCTAACTTGCAAAAAATAGTTGATGAAACCTATCCGCCTGGTTTCTTTGAC
>JAITIE010000045.1 GCA_031279615.1 Candidatus Margulisiibacteriota bacterium
AGATGCTCGTAGCGGCGCAAACCCGTGCCAGCCGGTATCAGTTTGCCGATGATGACATTTTCTTTCAAGCCGGCCATATTGTCCTGCTTGCCGTACACCGAGGCCTTGGTCAGCACCGACGTCGTTTCCTGAAAAGACGCGGCGGAGATATAGCTGTCCGTATTCAGCGAAGCCTTGGTCAGACCCAGCAGCACGTGGTCGCCGACCGGCGGAGCTTTGCCGTCCGCTTTGAGTTTCTTGATCGTGTCTTCATAGTCAAACACGTCCACGAAATCATCCACCAAATACGGGCTGTCGCCGATCTCGCGAATACGCACTTTTTTGGTCATCTGGCGCACGATCACTTCGATGTGTTTGTCGTTGGTCGAAACGCCCTGCTGCAAATAAATGCCCAGCTCCTCATTGACCAAAAACAACTGCGCCGCTTTCTTGCCCAAAATCGTGATGACATTGTGCGGATCGATCGGGCCCTTGGTCAGCTGCTCGCCCATCTTGACCTGCTTGCCGGTGTAAAGGTCATTTAGCTTACTGCCCAGCGGTATCTCGTAAGTCTTTTTCTGGCTCTTGTTGCGCACCAAAATTTTGTGGCGGCCGTTTTCCTCCGAGATCGCGTCGATCTGGCCGTCGATCTCCGAGAGCACCGCGGCTTTTTGCGGGTGCCTGGCCTCGAACACTTCCTCCACGCGCGGCAGACCGGCCGTAATATCGCCGGCATCCTGCACTTCCACGTTTTCGATGGCGATGACCTGATCGTATTTCACGGCCTGGTCCTCAGGCACGCACAGCTGCGCGCCAGACTTGATCGGATACACGCCGCCCGGCTCGAGCAGGATGGTCAGCGTACCGTTTTCGTTTTCGGTGATGCCCGTGACGAAACCGGAGCTTTCCGCGCGCACACCCGGCGCCAGCTCCTCATCGTTGTCAACCAAATCCAGTTTCTTGACCAGCAATTCTTTGTCGGCGTCGACAATGTACTGCTTGCGCAAAGACTGGTCGGGATTATGAATGAACAGCGAGCCGTTGCGGTTGGCCACCGAGATCATTTCCGAGCCGCCAGAAGCGTATTCTTTTTTGACCGGTTTTTCCACAAAGCCGTGATACGAAATCTTGCCCTCGTTGATCGCGAAAATATATTTCACGCTCTTGTCGCGCTTGGCCAGCAGCTCGCCTTTTTTCACTTTTTGGCCATCCTTGACACTCAGCTCCGAGCCGGTCAGCAGACGCAGCACGCTCTTATTGCCTTTGGGCGGCTTGACATGCGCCAGCAGCGGATGCACCAAAATATCCACGTCTTTGCCGTCGCGTAAAATAGAAGTCTGGCGCACCTGATCTTTGGCTTTTTGCTGGCCGTCCGGATCGTGGAAATACACCGTGCCGTCGATCGGCGAAAAAATTTCCTCCATGTCGCCGCCGCCCAGCACCGCGCCGCCGGTATGGAAAGTGCGCATCGTCAGCTGTGTGCCCGGCTCGCCGATAGACTGCGCCGCGATAACGCCCACCGCCTCGCCGATATTGATCAGCTTGCGGGTCGACAAATCGTAGCCATAGCACTTGCGGCAAATGCCGCCGCGGGTAGAGCAAGTCAGCGGCGAACGGACTTTGACCGACAAAAACCTGGCCGCTTCGATTTTTTTGGCGGCTTTGTCGTCAATAACTTCGCCTTTTTTAACTAAAATTTCCTTTTCGTTATCCGGATTATGCAGAGTTTCCGCGGCTACGCGCCCGAACAATCTTTTGCGCAACGAGATCAGCTCCTGGCCGTCCTCATCGTACAGCGGCTCCAGTGTAATACTGTCTGCGGCGCCGCAGTCTTCCTCGGTGATAATCACATCCTGCGCCACATCAACCAGCCGGCGGGTCAGATAGCCGGACTCGGCTGTGTGCATCGCGGTGTCCACCAAACCCTTGCGCGCGCCGTAAGAGGAAATAAAGAATTCCGTCAAACTCATACCGTCGTACAGATTGGAAGTGATCGGCACTTTGACCGGACGGCCTTTGGCGTCGGCCATCAGACCGCGCATCGCGGAGAGCTGACGCACCTGGTCGATATTGCCGCGCGCGCCAGAATTGGCCATCATATACACGCTGTTGTACTCGCCCAGATTTTTCTGCATTTTTTCCGTAACCACACCGGTCGTGTTGCGCCAAATGTTATTGACTTTTTCTTCGGTCTCTTTTTTCACGCGTCCCAGTTCGCGGATCATCGCGCCAGCGATCTCGTCATCCTCGGCCTTTTTCCACTCCCTGATCCGTTTCAGATTTTTGAGCGAGCGCTCCACCACTTTGGCAATCTTGCCGCTGTTATCTTTTTGTCCGGCCAGGTTTTTGACCGCGCCGGCGTCGCTCTCCAGAGTCTTGCCCAGCGTCTTCAGCGCTTCGTTGAACTCCTCAAACTGCAGGGCGCTCAAAAGCGCCGGCAGGAGTTTCAGCGCGTCAACCGCTTTGCGCAACTCTTGATATTTCTGCGGTTTTTGGTCGGCAATATAATTGTAGATGCGCGTCCAAATCTCGCTGTCGACAATTTTTTGCAGATTTTCTAAAACTTCGCCCAGCTCGGTCTGCGCGCTCTGCAATTCTTTGGGCTTGGGCAGTTTGTCCAATTCCTGACTGAATTCAAACTGCTCGCCGGACTCGCCGTGCTCGACGTAGCCCCACAGCTCCGGCATGATTTTAAATTTCACCAGAATTTCTTTTAAATGTTCCAGCGCGTTTTTGACTTTTTTCGTGGTGTCTTCCAGGCCTTCTTCTTTGACCACGCCCTTGAGATAACTGTCGAGGAAATATTTGTCGCCTTTTTGCTCTTTGCCCAGCAGGACATCGACAATATCCGCCGCCTCAATCAAAGCCGACGGCAGAGCGGCTTTGCCGCGCAGAGCTTCCGTGCCGCCAATTTTCAGTTTGGCGCGGTCACTCAATAATTCATTGCGGGATTTCCAGGCTTCCAGCCGCTCCAGCACGGTCAGCCAGGCGCCGCGCAGTTGTCCCAAACATTTGCTGATTTCTTCCTCATCCTCCGCCTGTCCCAGCTCGGCCAGGGCCTTATCCAGCGGCAGTTTATTGTCCGGATTTTCCGCCAGCAGGTCATTGAGTAAACCGCGCGGTATATCGAGTTTCGCTTCGGCTTCGTTTTTGCCTTCCAGAGCAGCCAGCGGTTCGTTGAGGTCTTCCACCGGTTTGCGCAGGCTGTTCACTGCGGCTCCGGGTTTATTCAGCGCGGACAGCGCGTCGCCGGAAATAACCATGTGTTCGATATAATTATCCAGACTATTCAGCCAGTGCAGAGCGCCAAAGGCCGTGACCACCGTGCGCGCTTCTTTGTCGGTCTTGAGAAACTCCAGACAGTTGCGCAGTTCGTACAAATTGGTCTTGATATTTTCGGCCTCGTCGGCGTTTTCCATGCCGGCCAGCAAAGCCAGCGGCGATTGCAACAGATTTTCCAGCACATGCAGAGAAACCAGCACATTGAAATACCTTTGCTGGCCGCGCAGCACGATCAGCGGTATCTGCAGACGCTCGCGGTGCCGCGTGTCGGATTTGCGCTCGTGATTCGGCTCGACGGATTTCAGTTCGGCCAGACCTTTGACCAGCTCGTTTAAGCCGTTCAGGATTTTCAAAGCTCTCCGGTTTTTCTCCCCGGCGCCACCGGACTCTTTTTGCACGTCTTTTTCCAAGCGCGCCAGCAGGCGGTCGAGTAGTTTTTCCGCGGATTTCTTATTGACCACATTAGCGTCGGGCGTGGAATCAATAAACTGCCGCAGATATTTTTTCGTGTCGTTCAGAGTTTTTTGCAGCAAGTCCATGACATCCTGCGCGTCCAGGCGGTACACTTCCTGAAATTCGCGCAGGTCTAGATTGTCGACCGCGGTAAAATCTTCCAGCTTGTCCAGCGCGCCGCTCAAAGAATTGATCTTCGGCGTCACAATCTTGGTGATTTTCTCGCTGACCGGATTATAAACTTCCGTGATTTTTTTCAGCGCGGCTTTGATCTCGCGGACAGCGCTCTGCGTCAGGCTCTTTTTCGGCTGATCGTTTTTGGACAGCTCCACGTTTTTGGCATAATGTTTTTGCAATTCTTCCAGCAGTGACTTCAGCTCGCTAATCTTTAGCCCGCCGACCGCTTCCTTGACGGACTTGGCGTTAAAATTATCCTGCTTGCTACCGTCCGCTTTGATCTCCGCCAGCTCTTCGATCCTGTTTTGCTCTTTGTCGTTTTTCACGCACTTTTTGACGCTCTCCAGATTGCGGGAAAGATTTTCCAGCAAACCTTTGAGCGCTTTGACATAAGTGCTGTCTTTCGGTTTGGCTTTGCCTTTTTCCGCTTCGGGAATATCCAGCAAATCGCTCTCCGTAAAATCCGCCGCCTCTTTGGTCTTGAGCGCCTCGCGGAAAATACTCTCCAGCACGGTCTTGTAACCGCCCAGAGGCTTCAACAGCATATTGTCCAAATATTCCTTGTGGTCTTTGAAATAATAATAGTCGTCTTTTTTCTTGCGCAGAAAATCCAGCGAAATGCGCGACACATATCTCTCCACGCGGTCTTTGACGGATTTTTCCTGTGCATCGCCCAGCACGGAGATCAGCAGCTCGCGCCGTGCCCGCAGTTCGCGCAAAATCGTCTTCACGGCAAAATGCGCGTCGAGAGCGTTCAGCGGCTCTTCCAGCCTGGCCAGCGGCACATTGAAATCGTTGAGTTTTTTGCGCGCCAGACCGGCTTCTTCCTCGATGCGGTCTTCCTCTTTGCCAGCGTTGATATTAAAAGCGGCCACCTGCTTGCGACTGTTGCCGATGTCGCGGGCTTTGTTCAAACCCAGCGCCACAAATTCCGGCGGACTGGCCGACACGCCGGACTTAGTCGCGTAATGAAAACCGATATTTTTCAGCTGATCGCACAGCTCGGCCGTAACCTGAGCGCCGTATATATCGTAGTACTCGGAAATCAAACCGCGAATCTTGCCTTTGTCCATGCGGTAATTAAGATAACTGGCTTTGGGTTTATTGAAATGCTCCAGCACTTTGCTGATGGCGTTATTGAAAACCAAACGGCCAATCGTCGTGCGTATCCATTTGTCCTCGTCCTTGACGAGCTGTTCTTTGTCCTCGGATTCGTTTTTCTTCAGGCTGAGCACATCTTCAAAATTGAGCAGTAAATTATTGCGCGAAATCCGGATCGGCTGCTGAATCCTGATCATGTGCAGATTGTAAGCTTTCATCGCCTCGTTGATGTCCGCAAAAGGCCGCGCTTTTTCCTCCAGCCGGCTTTTGGCCAGATACAGGAATTGTCCGGCTTTTTCGTCAAAAGCTTTGACTTCTTTGTCAGCCGCGCGCTCCATCGTCATCCAGTACAGACCGATAACCATGTCCTGCGTCGGCGTGATGATCGGGCTGCCGTTGGACGCGGAGAGGATATTGTTGTCCGCGCGCAGTAAAATACGGCACTCTGCCTGCGCTTCGGTGGACAGCGGCACGTGCACGGCCATCTGGTCGCCGTCGAAGTCCGCATTGAAAGCCGTGCAGACCAGCGGGTGTATCTGGATCGCCTTGCCCTCGACCAGCACCGGCTCAAAAGCCTGAATGCCCAGACGGTGCAGTGTTGGCGCGCGGTTGAGCATCACGGGGTGGCCTTTAATGACTTTTTCCAGAGCGTTGTAGACCACCACGTCTTTGTTTTCGATCTTGCGTTTGGCGTCCTTGATATTGTGCGCTTCACCGCTGGCCACCAGCTCGTGAATAATGAACGGCTTGAACAGCTCGATCGCCATTTCTTTGGGCAGGCCGCATTGATGCAGTTTGAGCGAGGGGCCGACCACGATCACCGAACGTCCGGAATAATCCACGCGTTTGCCGAGCAGATTTTGGCGGAAACGCCCCTGCTTGCCCTCGATAATATTGGAAATCGAGCGCAGCGGCCGACCGTTGGTGCCGGTGGCTTCGCGGCCATGCTTGCCGTTGTCAAACAGCACATCGACGGCTTCCTGTAGCATGCGTTTTTCATTGCGCACGATCATATTCGGCGCGCCGATGTCCAGCAGTCTTTTCAGGCGGTTGTTCCTGTTTAAAACGCGGCGGTACAAATCGTTGAGGTCCGAAGCCGCGAAACGGCCGCCTTCCAGCTGCACCATTGGCCGCAGGTCCGGTGGCATGACCGGAACGCAGTCCATGACCATCCAGGACGGCTTGTTGCCGGAAGACAAAAACGCCTCCACCACGCGAATGCGTTTGGTTAGTTTGAGGTAGGTCGGGCCTTTGGCAGCGGACAGCTCGCGGCGCAGACCGCCCAGCAATTTGTCCAAATCCATATCGTCCAGCACGTCTTTAACGGCTTTGGCGCCCATGTCGGCCTGGAATTTCTGGCCGTATTTTTGCTTGTAATAATTGTACTCGGCTTCCTGCAGCAACTGCGTGACTTTTAGTTCCTTGACCGACTCGTGCACTTTGGTGACCATGTAGGACTCGTAATACACGACGCGTTCCAGATTTTTGTAGGGCATATCCAGCATGAGGCCGATATGCGACGGCACGCCTTTCAAAAACCAAATATGCGCGACCGGCGCGGCCAGCTCAATATGCCCCATGCGCTCGCGCCGCACTTTGGAGTTCGTGATCTCCACGCCACAGCGTTCGCAGGTGATGCCGCGGTAACGCACGCGCCGGTACTTGCCGCAGGTGCATTCCCAGTCTTTGACCGGCCCGAAAATCCGCTCGCAGAATAAGCCGTGGCGTTCCGGCTTGAACGTGCGGTAATTAATCGTCTCCGGCTTTTTGACTTCACCGTGCGACCAAAATCTGATCTGTTCCGGCGAAGCGATGCCCAGCTTGATGCTTTTGAAATCTTTCGGGTCACGAACTAACATTTATGCCTCCTTAAAATTTGCAAACCTCAAAAAACGTCCGCGTTATTTCCGGTCTATCTCCCGTCCGTCGGCGGTCAGGACTTTCATGTCCAGTCCCAGCGAGCGGATCTCGCGCACCAGCACGTGGAATGAAGCCGGCGTGCCAGGCGGCGGCAGATTTTTGCCCTTGATAATCGCTTCGTAAACTTTGGCGCGGCCCGACACATCGTCGGACTTGACCGTCAGTAATTCCTGCAGAGTGTACGCGGCGCCGTAAGCCTCCAGCGCCCAGACTTCCATTTCGCCGAAACGCTGGCCGCCCATTTGCGCTTTGCCGCCCAGCGGCTGCTGTGTAACCAGCGAGTACGGACCGGTGGCGCGCGCGTGCATTTTTTCCTCGACGAGGTGGATCAGCTTGAGCATGTACATATACCCGCACATAACTGGCTTGGCGTAAGGCTCACCGGTGCGTCCGTCGCGCAAAGTCACCTCGCCGCTCTCGCTCAGCCACTCAAAACCCGGGATTTTCCGCGCCTCGCGCAGTTTTTCCTCGATCGCCTGCACCGACGCGCCTTTTTCCGGATTTTCTGTCTCGTTTATCGCTTCGTCGAATTGCTGAGCTTCTATATACTCGCCCAGCGCGTGCGCGGCGTTGCCCAAAACCGTTTCATAAATCTGGCCGACATTCATACGCGAAGGCACGCCCAGCGGATTGAGCACAATGTCTACCGGCTTGCCGTCCGGCAGGAACGGCATGTCTTCCGCCGGCAGGATGCGCGAAATCACGCCTTTGTTGCCGTGGCGTCCGGACATCTTGTCACCGACCATGACCTTGCGCAGCTGCGCCACATAGACCCGCACAATAGTTTTCACGCCGGGCGGCATGTCATCTTTGTTGTTCTCGTCAAACACGCGGACATCCACCACTTTGCCGCCTTCGCCGGACGACACGCGCAGTGAGGAGTCTTTCATATCGCGGGCTTTGTCGCCGAAAATCGCGCGCAGTAATTTTTCCTCCGGCGGCTGTTCCTGTTCGCCCTTGGGCGTCACCTTGCCGACCAGAATATCGCCAGCGGTCACCGTCGAGCCTGGCCGGATAATGCCGCGCTCGTCCAGATTGCGCAGAAACTCCTCGCTGACATTGGGGATTTCCGGCGTCAGCTCCTCCGCGCCAACTTTGGTCGTGCGCACTTCCAGCTCGTAGCGGTTGATATGTATCGTCGTAAAAATATCGTCCTTGACCATGCGGTCAGACACCAAAATCGCGTCCTCGAAATTGTAGCCGTCAAAAGGCAGGAACGCCACCAGCACATTTTTACCGATCGCCAGCTCGCCGTCCTTGAAGCAGGTGCCTTCGACCAGCGGATCGCCAGCTTTGACCTTTTGCTCGACCGTCACGATCGGCTTTTGGTTGCGGCAGGTGTTTTGATTGGTGCGCAGATATTTAATCAGCTCATATTTTTTCTCATAGGCTTTTCTGCCGTCCGCCGGAGCATATTTGATGACAATTTTATTGGCGTCGACTTCGCTCACCTCACCGTCGGCCTCCGCAAAAAGCGCCGTGGAAATATTTTTGCCGATGTGCTTCTCCATGCCCGTGCCGACAAAAGCGCGGTCCGGGTAAATCAACGGCGTGGCCTGCCGCATCATGTTGGAGCCCATCAGCGCGCGGTTGGCGTCGTCGTGCTCCAAAAACGGCACCAGACAGGCGCTCACGCCAAAAAGCTGTTTGGGCGAAACACCGACATAATTGACTTCCGCAGTCCTGAACATGTCGAACTCGCCTTTTTTGCGCGCCGGCACAATGTCGCCTTTTAATTTATTGTCCGGCGTCACGCTGACATCGTAAGGAGCGATAATCGACTCTTCCTCTTTCTCCGCGGTCAAATACACCGGCGGATTGTTCCGGCCATTTTTGACCTCGCCGTTTTCCACTTCAAAATACGGCGTCACGATGAAGCCGTGCCTATTGACATCGGCAAAAGTCGCCAGCGGCGAGATCAAACCGGAAGTCGGGCCTTCGGGCGTCTCCACCGGACAGATGCGTCCGTAATGCGACGGCTGAATATCGCGCACTTCAAAACCCGCGCGTTCTTTATTGACACCGCCGGGACCCATTGCCGACAGACGGCGTTTGTGCGCCAGCTCCGCCAGCGGATTGATCTGGTCCATAAACTGCGACAACTGTGAGGAGCCGAAAAATTCTTTCATCACCGCGATCAACGGGCGGATATTGATAAGCGCCTGCGGCATGAAATCCTCGTTGCCTTTGAGCATCATCTGGTCTTTGATCAATCTTTCCAGACGGGTCAAACCAACTTTGAACTGCCTCTGCAGCAGCTCGCCCACCGCGCGCACACGGCGATTGGACAGGTGATCGATGTCGTCCACCGAAGCCGAGACATCAGCGGTGAACAGCTTGATCAGATAACGTGCTACAGCCGCCACGTCTTCGTTGGTCAAGTAGTGCACATCCTCGTTGTGCGCTTCGGCAAAACCCAGCTTGGTGTTGATTTTGTAACGGCCAATCTCGCCCAAATCATAGCGGTCAGGATTGAAAAACAGATTTTCCAAAAACTGCCTGGCGCCGTCCTCCGTGATATGGTCGCCCGGACGCAGTTTGCGGTACAGCTCGACCAGCGCTTCGCTCGGCGTCAAAATAGGACCGATTTTTTTATTCTTAATCGTTTTGTCTAGATACTCGCCGCCGTTGAGCACCCGTTTGATTTTGGTCAGGTCTTCCGGATCCGGCTCATTGCTCAGAGCCTGGCGCATCTCGTCCTCATTGTAGCCGCGCGCCGCCAGGAACAAAGACAGGCCGATTTTTTTCATTTTGTTGATGTAAACCCAGATCACGCCGTTGGTGTCGATTTCCATTTCCAGCCAGGCGCCGCGGTTGGGAATAATCTTAGCCTTGAAAGATTTTTCGTTTTTCTTGGCGTTTACTTTTTCCTCAAAATACACGCCGGACGACCGCACGAACTGTGAAATGACCACGCGCTCGTCGCCGTTGAAAATGAACGTGCCTTGTTTGGTCATGCGCGGTATCTCGCCCATGTAAATCGTCTGCTGTTTGATTTCGCCAGTGATCGTATCCACCAGCCGCACCGGCACACGCAGTGACAGCGCGTAAGTATGCTCCTCGCGCAGACAGTCGATCTCCGAATATTTCGGCTCCTCGACTTCCGGTTTGGTATAGGCGTTTTTGTCCTCGTCAAAATACAAAAAGGAAAGCTCGTAACGGCCGTTGAAACCCACGATCGGGCTGATGGCTTTTAACTCCTCCTCAATGCCCTCGTGCAAAAACTTATCGTAAGACTTCAACTGCAAAGACGTGAGCTTGGGCACGTCCAATTTTTCTTCAGGAATGTCAGCGTTTAACTTTACTCTCGGTTTAATTTTTGCGACCACTCTGGCGCCTCCTCAGATAGACTAAAGCACAATTACCCGGGTCTTTGTTTGGCAAAAACCCGGGGTTCCTTAAATGCTAAAAACTTTACTTGATCTCAACTTTAGCGCCTTCTTTTTCCAGCTTTTCTTTAATAGATTTCGCTTCGTCCGCCGACACGCCTTCCTTGACCGGTTTTGGAGCGCCGTCCACTAAATCCTTGGCTTCTTTCAAGCCCAGTCCGGTAATCTCACGCAGCGCCTTTAACACCTGGATTTTCTTATCTCCGGCGCTGGCCAGAATAACGCTGACAGTAGAGGCAGCGGCTCCGGCGTCTCCACCGGCGGCAGCTGCGGCCGCGGGAACAGCGGCTACAGCCACGGGAGCGGCCGCGGTCACGCCAAACTTTTCTTCCAAAGCTTTGACCAGACCGTTCAACTCCAGCACTGAAAGTTTTTCCACTTTATCAATAATTTCTTGAGAAACTGCGGTAACTTCTGTCATTATAAATTCACCTCCTCATACTTAAGGTAAAGCCGCCATATGTTGCGGCTTTACACATATCGTTATTTTTTTTCCGCTACAGCGTTCAAACCATAGACTAATTTGCGGAGCGGCCCCTGCAGCACATTGACCAGCCCGCTGATTGGCGATTGCAGTAAATACACCAGCTTGGACAACAGTTCCTTGCGGCTCGGCAGAGCGGCCAACTCCTGGACCTGCGCCGCGCCGATAGCTTGCTTCTGGAAAACGCCGCCTTTGACCGTCACGGATTCGTGATTTTTGCAAAAAGCGGCCAGGGCTTTGGCTGGCGCCACCGGTTCTTTGGCAAAAATATACGCTATCGGACCGGTCAGCTGTTTTTCGTCCACCGGAATATTCAAGTCCTTGAACGCGATAGAAGCCAGAGTATTTTTGTAAACACAGTACTCCGCTTTGGCCCCGCGCAGACTGCGGCGCAGTTCACGGTCGTCGGCCACGGTCAATTTGCTGTATTGAGAAAACATCACCAATTCGGAATCCGCAATTTTTTGCTTGATTTCCGCTACCGCAGTTTTCTTGCTCTCTTTAACCATTCTTACTCCTCCGCAGGTCTTATGTCCTTAGCAGACTGCCGGCTTCTTTGGAATTATGCCGCACTCGCCAGCACCTTGACGCCCGGCTTTACAGTCCGGGCTTCTCTCATGCCCTTATGCCGCACTCGCCAGCACCTTGACGCCCGGCCCCATGGTGGGAGCCAGATAAATACCTTTAACGTATGTGCCTTTAACCGTTGACGGCTTGGCCTTTAAAATCGCTTCGTAAAGAGCTTCATAATTGGATTTTAGTTTGTCCGCCTCAAAAGATTTTTTGCCGATAATCGTGTGGATCACGCCGGCCTTGTCCGTTTTGTATTCCACCTTGCCGGACTTTTGCTCGCCGATCGCTTTGGCCACATCCTGTACCACCGTGCCGGCTTTGGGCGTCGGCATCAAGCCTTTGCGTCCCAGCACTTTGCCGAGTTTAGAAACTTTGGGCATCATGTCGGGTGTCGCCAGCAGGACATCAAAATCCGTAAAACCGCCGTTGATTTTCTCGACCAAATCGTCCGAGCCGACAAAATCCGCGCCGGACTTTTCCGCAATCTTGAGATTGTCGCCATTGGTGATCACCGCCACGGTTACTTTTTTGCCGAGTCCCGCCGGCATAGCCACCGCGCCGCGCACCATTTGCTCGCCTTTTTTGGGATCAATGCCCAGCACAAAAGTCGCTTCTATCGTCTCATCAAATTTAGCCGCGCCCAAATCGCGGACTTTAGCCAGCGCCTCGTCCAGCGGAAACACCGTCTTGCCCTGCAAGGATGCCAGTTTGCTTCTATATTTCTTGCCGTGTTTTGTCATTTTTTCTCCTAATCAATAACCTCTACGCCCATCGAGCGGCAGGTGCCGGCGATAACTTTGACCGCGGCTTCCTCGTCGTAACAATTCAAGCCTTCCATTTTTTGCCTGGCAATCTCCCTCAGCTTGGCGCGGGTAATCTTGCCGACTTTGTTTTTATTGGGCACGGCCGAGCCTTTGGGAATATTCAAAGCCTTGCAAACCAGCACCGCGGCCGGCGGCGATTTGAGCTTGAAAGTAAAAGTGCGGTCGCTGTAAACAAAAATATCCACCGGTATGACCGAACCGGCTTTATCCTTGGTCTGGTCATTGTAGGCCTTGCAAAAATCCATGATGTTGAGGCCGTGCTGTCCCAAAGCCGGACCGACTGGCGGAGCCGGATTGGCCTTGCCAGCCTCGATTTGCAGTTTAACAACAGTAACCAGCTGCTTGGGGCCGCCTGCCGCTGGTTTTCCGCCTTTGCCTTTTTCGCCCATTATTTTCTCCTACAATTTAGACGTTTTTCTCGATTTGGTCAAAATCCAATTCCACCGAAGTAGAGCGGCCAAAAATCGAAATCATCACTTTGACCGCGCCTTTTTCCGGCAGGACTTCTTTTATCTCGCCGGCATAACCGCGGAACGGCCCGGAAATCACTTTCACGTTTTCGCCGACCTCAAAATCAATTTCCAGTTTCGGCTTCACGGTCACTTCGCCGGTTTGATTGAGTATGCGCAGCACATCTTTGTCCGGCAGTGGCTCCGGCACGCCCGCGCCCACAAATTTGGACACGCCGTTGACCGTGCGCAGGTGATACCAGGCTTCGTCGTCTTTTTCCATATTGACGAAAACATAACCCGGAAACATCATTTTGCGCCGCTCATAACGTTTGCCGTTCTTGACCTCGATAACGTCTTCCTCCGGCACCAGCACTTTAAAAATCCGGTCCTGCAGATTGAAGTCGCTGATTTTCTGCTCTATCGCCGAGCAGACTTTTTGCTCAAAACCGGTGAACACCTGCAGCACATACCAATCACCTTTGGCGGCGCGCGGCTCTTCCGCCGCCGGTACAGCCGCTGCGTCTTGCGCCGTTTCCGCTGTTTCCAAACTGGCTTCTTCTATTATATTATTGCTCTCTAACTCGCTCATGTTTTTCCTATAATTATTTAAAAAGCACGGCGCCCAAAATCAAATCCAGCACAAAAGTAAAAAAAGTCAACAGCGCCACGATCAAAAACACGGCCACGGTCATCTGCGCCACACGGCCGCCGACCGGCCAATCCACTTTTTTCATCTCTGTTTTTAAGTCCGCCAAAAATGCCATTTTATTGTACTGTCCTGACTATCTTTTATTTAGAACGACATACTAAAAACACAAATCACGCTCACTTCGCCAGCTTTGCCGGCTTGTGGGTCTCGCTTAACGTCGGCCACTGCGTGGCCTTGTTAAGCTCGACTGGCAGGCGAGGCAGGGATCGAACCCGCAACCTACGGTTTTGGAGACCGCCACTCTACCAATTGAGCTACTCGCCTACAGTGGAATTATCCTCTTTATAGGCAACTCCTCTTTTTATTTATGTACCGGACTGGCTATACCAGTCCGGTACGCGACACAAACACGCAAAAGGATAATTCCACTGTCGGCAACGAATTTTACTTCGTTTCCTTATGCGGAGTATGCTTCTTATCCCACTTGCAATATTTCTTCAACGTCAAACGCTCCGGATTGTTGCGCTTCTCTTTCGTCGTCACGTAATTGCGCCGTTTGCAAACCTCGCACTCGAGCGTGATAATCTCTCGCATTTTAACCTGCTTTCATCCAAAAAGGGGGTATATTTAACTATAAGGCGGTGGAGATGTCAATAAGCCAAAGAATAAGCCGTTTGCAATAAACTACTAATCTTTTGTTTTAATAATTTATCCTCAGATTTTTGGACTAATTCCCTGAGAAAAAAGCTGTCGGCAAGATCACCATAATCCTCTATAACTCGCAAACAAGCCAGCGTCTGCGCGGCATTCATTTTTTGCGTATATATTTTTCTAGCCTTTTTAAGCTCCGGTGATTTATCAAATCGCTTTTCTTTGACTTGCAAAACTTCCGCGACTTTATCCCGCGCGTAAAACATATTCTGGATTTTGCCGTTGGACAGTTCAACGCAGAAATTTTGAATATCTAGATATTTACGGAAAGGATAAAAGAAAAACTTCAGCGGCTGAAAATGCAGCAGTTTTAGAAGCCGGTTGGAATTCAGTTTATCTTCGAGATCAGCCAGCGTAAGATTTTTAATATTGCCCACCGGCAAAATCTTCTCGCCGACAAAGTTTTCATAAAGCACCGCGTCTCCGGAAACAGTAATAAAAAGCTTCACTTTCGGCTCGTTGTCTGACAACGCGGAGCCCCGCTTGGCATAAGGATTATTCTCTACTACAGATAATTTTTTAGCGCGGCCAACAGAATATTCCAGCGGCACCGTTCTTTGTTTTAGCTTTACTCTGCCGGTCTCAATTCCTTGCTTTTCCAGACAACGCAATACCTCAGCAAAAGTGTTGTCTTTAGAATACTCTACAGATTGCAGGTCATAATCAAATCCGCGCGGCCTGTCAGTTTCCAGCACAGAAACGACATTTATAATATTTTGCCTTGGCGTGGCTGGCTGAGTTTGGTGAAATCTATCGCAACTTACCACCAATTTAATGAACTGCCCGCCACGCAGTAATTTTTGAAAACGGCAGACAAAATCACGCACGGCTTGCTCTGACTTAGCCCAAAAACCATTGGTAATAATCCCGACATTGAAGCCTTTGCGCAGGACATATTCCAAAAGCGCCGTAAAATCTTGGTGCAAAAAAGGCTCGCCGCCCCAAAAGGCAAGACGCGTCTGTTTAAGCTCAGCCGCCTGGTCAACAATATTTTTTAATAATTCTAAACTCAAAAATTCCCCGCTCCGCGGCGAGCCGTAGTTGGAACAATGCGCGCAGGAATTAGTGCAGTGTTTGGTAAGCTCCACAGTCAATGAATCGAGCTTAAAACGGTCTAGGAAATAAGCGGGAGGATAGTTCTCTAATTCTTTTCCTATAGTTTCATATAAATACATCAGCTTGTCCCCTGCACATAGCGCGGTTCATAAGCATATGTTGTCATTAGAAGATTTTGGATTTTTTGTTTTAATCTAGTATTAGTTATCTTGCGTTTCAATTCATGTAACGGGAAAAGGTCAGAAAGGTCTCCATAACACTCAATAGTTTTTAAAGCTGCGGGATCAATTTCACATTGGCCAGTATAAATCCGTCTAGCTAGCTGCAACTTTTGTGAAAAATCAAATTGCTTTTGCCGTTTCTGCAATAAATCAGAAGCAAGATTTCTTAGAAAGAAGAAATTTCGAATTTTACCAGCCGAAAGTTCTTGAGTAATCTTTTGTATATCTACATATTTACGAAAAGGATAAAAAAAGAATTTCAACGGCTGAAAATGCAGCAATTTCAAAAGCTTTTGCCTATTCATGTTTTTAAGAATTTCTGTAATATTTTGCTTATAGACATTGCCCAAAGGCATTATTTCATTACCTATAAAAGTCTCATAAAAAAACACCTCTCCTGTTACCGAAACACAAAAGATTATCTCGGAATTAACCAAAGTAAACCGAGCATAAGGGTCGGCGCCTTGTTCAGTCAATATTTTAGCTCTGCCCGCTGCTTTTTCTAAAGGCAAAATAGTTGTTCTCTGTCGCACCTTTTCTAAAGATATATTTGGGTTGTGTTTCCGTAAGTCACCGAATACTTTAGCTAGAGTATTATCACCCCGACTCTCTACAGAATGTATGCGATAACCCTCTAGTTTTTCTCTTTCCAGCACAGCAAGCGCGTTTACAATATTGATCAAGGGCGTGGCTTTTTGTTCTTGATGAAAACGATCGCAACTGAGCGCCAATCTTACTGTCTTACCACCCTTGCCCAGCCTTTTTAATTGGCTAATGGTTTTCTCCGCCGCTTCCAGCGAATAAGCCCAAAAAGCATTAGTATTTACACAAGGAGTCAAACCATTATCCAGACAATATTTTAAGATAAGATAAAGATCTGGATGTAGAAAAGGCTCGCCGCCCCAGATATTTATAAAATCATGTTTCTGTTGAACAGCTTGATCTATCAGTTTCTTTACCAAGGTTATTGGCAAAAATTTTTTCTGCCGCGGAGAACAATAATTAGTGCAATGCCGACAAGCATTTGTACATTTGTTAGTTATTTCCAAAGACAAATAAGCAATTCGAAAACTATTTGTAAAATAATCTAGAGGATAATGCTTAATTTCTTTTTCAATAAGTTTTCGCATGCATTCACTCCGCCTTAGCTACAATCTCATAAACGCTCATAAATACCTCTCGCTTTTTTATTATATTTTCTAGTTAAAATCTTTATCTTCTCCGGCAATTTTTCCGGCACCAGCAAACCTAACCTCACAAATTCTACAAGCTTGTTTAGATCTGATAACAGCCATAAATTAGGGTTATAACAAGTCCTGCATTGTGCAGGCCGGTCCTTAATATTTGAGGTTAATAAAGATTTTCTGATCGCCAGCAATTTCTTGCTCTGCCAAGCTTCCAACAAGGTCATTTCCGAGATATTTCCTAAAATCAATCCGGCCCGAAAATGATCCCTCAGGCAACAAGAAATATCGCCATTAGCTAAAATATGCAAATTCGTAAATGGTCCAGGGCAAGGAATAGATAAATACCCGTTAGCCAGGGAAACCCTCGAAAAATATGACAAATCGCTGTTAGCGCTATTGACATTTAATAAAGAAATTTTTATTTTATAAAAATACTTTTTAAAATTAAGAATAAATAAAGGTAATTCTGCCA
>JAITIE010000076.1 GCA_031279615.1 Candidatus Margulisiibacteriota bacterium
CAGAGCTTTTTGCATGATCTCCACCGGCGCGGACTGTCCGGTAAACAGCTCAAAAGCCAGCGCGCCCTGCCAGAGCAGCATGCGCCAGCCTTCGTGAATGACCGCGCCTCTGGCCGCGGCGTTCTTTAAAAACAAGGTTTGGCGCGGGCTGTAGACGATGTCCGAAAACACCTGTCCGGCGTGGATCTGCGCCAGTAATTCCGGCTCCGGCAGTATAGTCGCGTCCTCGCGCGGAGACATGCCGACAGAGGTGGTGTTGATCACAATATCCGCCGCGCCGATATCCGGCCGGGGATCGCGTCTAGTAATAACAGTTAATTTTCTGGCCAGCGGCTGTAAAACAGGGAGGATGCTCTGCGCGGCGCCGCCGCTGCCGAAAAGTATTATGTTTTTGTCCCGCGGGTCGATATTGGCCGCCTGCAGTCCGGCCAGGTAACCGGCGCCGTCGGTGCTGTGACCGACCAATCTGTCCGCGCGATAGACCAGCGTGTTGACCGCGCCGCCCGTCCGCGCGCCGCTATCCAACTCATCGGCCAGAGCCGCCGCGGTTTTTTTATGCGGCACGGTGATATTGGCCCCCGCGAAATCCGGCGCGCGGCGGAGCTTCTCCAGAGCCGCAGCCAGTTCTTCCGGAGGCACGGCTAATTTTTCGTACACATAATCCAGCCCCAGCGCGCGAAAAGCGGCGTTGTGCATTTCCGGCGACAGGCTGTGGCCGACCGGCCAGCCGATAACGTAAACTTTTTTTACCATTTTTTGCCGAACCATTCCTGCGGATTGACGCGAACATCGTGCACGGACAGACCATAATGCAGATGCGGACCGGTGGTGTGGCCGGTATTGCCGCTGTAGCCAATTAGCGCGTTTTTCGTGACATACTGGTCTTTTTTGACATTGATTTTAGCCAGATGATTGTAAATACTCATGATTCCCTGACCATGGTCAATGACGATCGTGCCGCCATGCACCTGCATTTGCTCGGCCACGGCGATAATGCCGTTCTGCGCCGCGTACACCGGCGTATTCAGCACGGCGGCATAATCAATGCCGCGATGCGCCCAGGAATACAGCGGCTGACCCTGGTGATTTTTGTAATGCCGCTGGATGCCGTAAGGCGAGGTGACCGGTGTTTTAGTGTCGGTCAGCGGGAAAACAAAAGCTCCGTCGGTATACGAGCCTTGTTTCCAGGCGCGAAAAGCCGCGCCGAGCGTGGCGTTTTCTTTGGCCAGCGCGGTCATGTCCGTCGCGCCTTCTTCCTGTTTTTGCCGGGAGATGACCAGCGTCTCCACGTCAAATTGGCCGTTTTGCAGTGTGAATATCGCGGGCAGTTCATACCGGCGGCCGTTCATTTGGTAAGACACCGTCATCCGGTAATCACCGGTTGGCCAGTCCATATAGGTGCCGAGCATCGTCGTGTATTTATTGGGCGCGGATAAATACAGCGGTATGGTCTTGCCGCGGAACACCACGCTGGCGTTTCTGACTGCGGTCTCGGTCAGCAGTTCCAGTTTGACGCTGTTGCCCTGCAGGGGCTGGCGCGGCGTGATATTGAGCGTGGCGGAATACAGGCAGGAGAGCAGGGCGCAAAGTAAAAAAAATTTCCGCATAAAAATGAATAACATGATATTTTAATGCGCCATAGCCGCAGGGCGGAGAATTTTTAAATGATATTTATCAATAATCTCTTGCGCTTCTTTTTGAGTCAACGCCAAACGTTGTTCTAGAGTCAGATTTTTAGTTTCCTCGTATATTTGCAATCTGATAGCATGAATTTCCTGCATTTCAATTGGTTCGTTAATCATTTTCAATCACCTCCGTTGGCGAAAATATCCCAATTTCTCGGTAGCCTTCCTGCAAATTAACCGTTTTTGTCATCAGCAGAGTTTTACGTTTGACAATATGTTGAAAATTGTAACTAACTATGAAATCAAGATCACTTACCGTTGTCATAGCAATATGCTGCGCATCGATTAGGTGTTTTTGCGGGATAATACCTCGAGAAATGTATACATCTGCCAATCTTTCGGCTTCAACATTTGGTGACAAAAACATCACATTGTATTGTTCAATCAGTTCAATCATCTGCTCTTGTTTTGGCTGATCTGCTCGCTTTAATTCTTGTAACACATAATCCGAAGTGTATGGTTCGTATTTACCGGCCTTGATTTCGGCAAATAACTTCATAGTATCTTGTCTTTTATCTGCTGATTGTTCTGAGAAATAAAAATTGAATACACTAGTCTCAATGTAAATCTTGGGTATCCTCATAATAAATCAACCTCAGGTTTTATTATAACATATAACGTATCTAAACCAAAAATTTTTCCCGCCGCGGCTGGCAGACCCGCCTGCGAGAATATGTCGAGCAGGGCATCGCCGCCGGAGCTTTGTAAAGCTATGTTATAATACGATATATGAGTAAACAAATTTTAGATCTATCTTCTTTTGCCAAGGCGGTTAAAACCCTGGAGGAAGCTTTGTCTGAATTTACCAAAGACAAAACAAATTCATTCGTGCGGGATTCTGTTATTCAAAGATTTGAATATACTTATGAATTAGCGCACAAAATGTTGAAGCGTTTTTTGCTTTATTCTGAATTTAGCGGTCAAGATATCGCAGAAATGGTTTTTGCAAATATTGTCCGCACCGCCAATGAAAAAGGACTATTGTTAAACAATTTAGAAAAATGGGAGGAATACCGAAAAATCAGGAATATGACGAGTCATACTTACGATGAAACCAAAGCCAAGCTAGTTATTGCCGTTGTGCCGGAATTTCTGCAAGAAGCTGTTTTTTTGCTTGAACAGCTGCGGCAAAGGTCAAAAAAATTATGAGTCTCGCTATTTCGGAAAAACAGCTGGCGACAATCAAACAGATTTTGACTAAACAAAAACTTGGAGATGGCGCAGCCTATGTTTTTGGCTCCAGAGCCAAGGGCACGGCCAGAGCATACTCGGATTTGGATCTGGCTGTGGACAATAACGGTGACACAGTTCCGCCAAAAACAATTCTGCGCCTGCTGCTGGATTTTGAGAATTCCTTGTTGCCCTATAAAGTAGATGTTGTGGACTTGAACAGCATTTCAGCAGAATTTAAATCGCTAATCGCCGCCGATCTGGTAAAACTCAATTAGGCGAAAAGCAGTTCTAATACGGCTGGCAGACCCGCCTCCGCGAATACGTTTTGTAAATTTATGCTATAATATCACCGATATTGTTGTGGAGGCCTATATGTCTGAAATTATTTTGCGGCTTGATGACACAAGCGATTTGGACAAAATCATGCAGGCGATTTCCCCGTATTTTCAAACCGTTTCGGTAGTGGGGTTTACAGATAATTCAAAACAGGTTGACGCGCCTAAAATTTGGGATGGGAAGGCAGAATGGCTGGACAATCCCTGGAAAACAGAGGCTCCTTTCAAGCCATTGACTAAAGACGAGGCCCATGCCAGATAAAATATTTTTTGATTCAAATATTCTGCTGTATGCAGAATTTAACGACGACAGCAAGAAATACCGGATGGCTAATGCCTTATTGAAACAAGATGTTTTGTCATCAGCAGTATATTTGAGTACGCAAACAATCAATGAGTTTTATGTAAACGCCTTGCGCAAAAATAAATCTTCAGCAGATATTCAAAAAGTTTTAACACAGTTTTATGATAAATTTAATATCGTCTCTGTTTCTATGCAAACAGTACGCGAGGCCTGGCGAATTTTTGACAAATATCATTTTTCTTACTGGGACAGT
>JAITIE010000132.1 GCA_031279615.1 Candidatus Margulisiibacteriota bacterium
TTGCTATTGTCATAAAAATACCCCCTTTGTGCTTGTACTCTAAATTTAGAGTGATAAGTATATTATACATGCTCTATTTTTAGAGTCAAGCATGGAAAAAGAAACGGAAAAAATATTAGAAAAAATCCGGCGGATAAGGATTATCAAGAAAATCACTCAATTTGATTTAGCGTTAGAGGCAGGGATTGCGCATAGTCATATGTATTACATCGAAAGCAAAAGAGTGATTCCCTCGATAGATGTTCTGGTCAAGATTGCCAAAGCCCTGCGCGTGCCGCTGGCGGATTTGTTGAAGTGATTTTAACGCGGAACAGGAATAGCCGGAAAGTTTTAAAGCCAGTTTTCAATTTTTAAGCCGTTGATTCGTGCAAATTCAGCGGTGTTATTAGTAACGAGCGTCAAGTTTTCAGCCAGAGCTTGCGCCGCGATTTGCAGGTCGTATGGACCGATAGGCTGGCCGCGCTTGGCCAGATCCGCGCGGATATAGCCGAAAATCTCGGCGGCGCTGTCATCAAAAGGCAAGATCTCAAAATCTGAAACGAACCGCAAAAGATTATCTTTATTGTGCTCGCGTTGCGAGCTTTTGGCTACGCCGAATTCCAGCTCGCCTAACGACACGGCGGAAAGCTTGACCGTGCCCACCGGCAGCGACATTATTTTTTTCTCCGCCCGTAAAGAACGTTTATTCATAATGTAGATACAGATATTCGTGTCTAGCAAATACATGATCAGAGCCGGTGGCGCTTTTGTCCGGCTGGCTGTTCACGTCCGTCCGCAAAAAAATCCGCGGAAAACCCGCCTAAACTTTTTTTTAACAATTCCCAGGGTTTTTTTCGAGGCATAAGCAGCAAAGAACTGCCGATTTTACGAATGTACAGCTCTTTGTCCGCGACCTGATAACCTTTCGGCAGACGCACCGCTAGACTGTTACCGCTTTTAAACACTTTAGTCGTTTTCATTATTCACTCCATTGTATATACACGAGTATATACGTCGAAGCGGCCACTGTCAAGGCGTTGTCTTTCTGCGTTCCAGATATTGTGTGAATCTGGCAAAAAGATACCCCGCGTCGTGCGGGCCGGGCGAGGCTTCGGGGTGGTACTGCACGGCAAAGACCGGTTTTTCGCGGTGGGCGATGCCTTCGACGGTTTGGTCGTTGAGGTTGATGTGCGTGATGTCCACGGGCAGACCTTGCAGGCTTTCCGGGTCCACCGCGAAGCCGTGATTCTGCGCGGTGATTTCCACTTGACGCGTCGTCAAATCCAGAACCGGCTGATTGCCGCCGCGGTGGCCGTATTTCAACTTAAAAGTTTTGGCGCCGAGCGCGAGGCTGATAATCTGATGCCCCAGGCAGATACCGAAAAGCGGCACGCCGCTGGCGATAAGCTGGCGCGTATTCTCGATGGCGTAAGTTACCGCCGCGGGGTCGCCGGGGCCGTTGGACAAAAATAAACCGTCGGGTTTTTGCGCCAAAACTTCCGCCGCGGGAGTATCCGCCGGCACGACCGTCACCGCGCAGTCCGCCGCGGTCAGCATTTTTAAAATATTGCGCTTCACGCCGAAATCGTAAGCGATGACTTTATATTTTTTGTTTTCCGAAAAAACATACGGTTTCTGACAGGTAACACCGCTGGCCAAATCGAGACCGCTCATTTGCGGCGAGGCCTGCACTTTGGGCAGCAGTGTTTGAGGGTCGAGGTCTGCGCTGGAGATGATACAGCGCATCGCGCCGCGGTCGCGGATGTGGCGCGTGAGCCGCCGCGTGTCCACGCCCTCGATGCCGCAGATGTGCTGTTTGATTAAAAACGCGTCGAGCGACTCTTCCGCGCGCCAGTTTTCGTAGGCCTGGCTGTATTCGCGCACGACGAAACCGCGCAGCGCCGGCGCGGCGGATTCTATGTCGGCGTTGTTCGCGCCGTAATTGCCAATCATCGGCGCGGTCATGGCGACAATTTGCCCGGCGTACGACGGGTCGGTGATGATTTCCTGATAGCCGCTCATAGATGTATTGAAACAGCTCTCGCCGACCGCTTCGCCCGCGCAGCCGAAGCTAAAACCCGGAAAAAGCGCGCCGTCTTCTAATAATAAAACCGCCGGTTTTTTCATACCTTTGACCAGACTCCTTTTTCCGGCGTGTATTTTATCTGTCCGCCGACGATAGTCATAGCCGCCCAGCCGGATAGTTCCCAGCCGTCAAAAGGCGTGTTTTTGCCTTTGGAGTAAAATTTAGTTTTGTCCACTTTCTTGGTCAGCCGCGGGTCAATGACCGTGATGTCTGCCGCGGCGCCGGGCTTGAGAGCGCCTTTGTCCAGCGCAAAAATTCTGGCCGGGTTGACGCTCATCAGCTCGACGAGCCGCTCCAGAGTGATAAGGCCGGTTTGGACAAAATGCGTGTAGAGCAGTGGCAAAGCGGTTTCCAGTCCCGAAATGCCGAATGCCGCGAGATTGAATTCCACGCGCTTGTCGTCAAGCGTGTGTGGCGCGTGATCCGTGGCGATAATGTCAATGGTTCCGTCTTGCAGGGCTTCTAGCAAGGCCAGCCGGTCAGCCTCCTGACGCAGAGGCGGGCTCATCTTGGCGTTGGTGTTGTAGTCGCCGATCGCTTCCTCGGTCAACAGCAGATAATGCGGCGCGGTTTCGCAGGTAATCGGCGCGCCAAGTTTTTTCGCCTGCCGGATCAGGTCCAGACTTTCTTTGGTGGAAATATGCGCCAGATGGATGCGCCCAAAATTTTTGGCAATCTCGATGTCGCGCGCGACCATAGTCGCTTCTGACGCGCTGGGTATGCCCGGCAGACCAAGTTTGGTGGACAGCGCGCTTTCGTTCATCGAGCCGCCATTGGTCAGAGCTTTGTCTTCGCAGTGCGAAATGACCACAGAATTGAACATGCCGGTGTATTCCAGCGCCTTGCGCAGCACCTGCGCGTTGACGATGGGCTGGCCATCGTCGGAGAACGCCACCGCGCCGAAACGCTGCATTTCGCCGATTTGCGTGATGAACTCGCCCCGCAGGCCGATAGTGCAGGCGCCGATTGGCAGGACATTGACGATGCCGTGCCGCCGCGCGACTTCCTGAATGTGCTTGATGAGGCTGACATCGTCGGCGGGCGGGTCGGTGTTGGCCATGCAGGCGATGCTCGTGAAGCCGCCCGCCGCCGCGGCTTTGCTGCCGGTCTTGATGGTTTCTTTTTCTTCCTGCCCGGGTTCGCGTAAATGCACATGCATATCGATCAGGCCGGGCGTGAGGATTTTGTCTTGCAGGTCATACACTTCGGCGCCGTCGGCGGAAATTTTTTCTTTTAACTCGGCGATTTTGCCGTCGGCGATCAGCAGGTCGAGTTTTTTATGCAGACCCTGCGCCGGATCGACAACGACGCCGTTTTTTAACAAAAGCCGGCTCATGGTTTTTCTCCAATCAATAAATTTAAGATCGCCATGCGAATGGCGAGGCCGTTGATGACCTGTTCGAGGATAACGTTTTGTTTGCCGTCGGCAACCGGCGTGGAGATTTCCACACTGCGGTTAATCGGCCCGGGATGCAGGATGAGCAGGTCCGGCTTGGCTTTAGCCAGCCGTTTTTCGTTAATGCCGAAAAGCCGGTGATATTCCCGTTTGGACGGGATAAAATTTTTATCGGCCTGCCGCTCGTGCTGCATGCGCAGGACATTCACAAAGTCCGCGTCAACCAGCGCGCGCCCGATATCGTGCTCGACCATAACGCCAAAATCTTCAATGCCTCTAGGTATCAGCGTGGCCGGCCCGCAGACCGTGACCTGCGCGCCAAGCGTGTTTAACCCCCAGATATTCGAGCGCGCCACGCGGCTGTGCGCGATGTCGCCGACGATGACAATTTTTTTGTTTTGGAGACTGCCCTTGAATTGCTGCATGGTCATAATGTCCAGCAGCGCCTGCGTGGGATGCTCGTTGAAGCCGTCGCCAGCGTTAATGACGGACATCACCGTGTTCTCGGCCGCCAGCTGCGGCGCGCCGCCGTGGCTGTGGCGGATGACCACCGCGCTAAAACCCATCACTTCTAGGTTGCGCACGGTATCGATCAGCGTTTCGCCTTTTTGCACGCTGGATGCGGACACGCTGACATTGTGCGCGCGGCCGCCCAGCCGCCCCGCCGCGACATTAAATGAAGTCATCGTGCGCGTGGACGGCTCATAAAACAAAGTCAACAGCGTTTTGTCCAGCAGAGATTTTTTGATTCGCGCCAGCGCGGAAAACTGTTTTTTATAAGCAAAAGCCTCTTGAATAATCAGATTGATTTGTTTGGCGCTGAGATTTTTTAGCCCCAGCAAGTCCTTGACACCCAGCGGATTGATGACGCACCTCTAAATAGAACTTCTTAATTATAGAGAAAATTTTTATCTTATGCAATAATAAAATCCATGGTTAGACGCCGCGCGAATTCTTGGCCGAAATATCTACTGCTCGCTTTGGGCGTGGGGTTATTTTTGGGCGGCTTGTCCTGGCTGGTGTCTTCGTCACTGCAGGAGATGAGCGCTCCGTTGCGCGAGGAAAGACAAACCAGGACAGGCGACACGCGCGGCCAGTCTGGCCGCGAAAATGTGGTCTATTACTGGGACCCCGAGGAGTTGATCGCCCAGCAGCTGGAAAACGAACTGCGTCTGCGCTACTCCGAGAACACGCAAATTGTGCTGGATAATATCGAGCAGAACAGTCAATACACGCGCAATAAAGCGGCGGCCTGGTTTTATCTGGCTGCCGCCTATGAGCGGCTGCGTCTGCCGGACAAGGCGGTGGAGATTTACAACACGCTGCTCAATAATTTTAACAACCGCAAGGTCGTGGTCTGCGCTTTGAGCGCGCCGCGTTTGAGCAATGGCAGCTGGCCGCGCTATACCGTGTCGATCTGGGAAGAAGCCGCGCTGCGCCTGTATTTGCTGACCGGCGAAGCGTTGTATCTCGAGCTGCTGCGGGGGAGCGCGGCGGTTTTTGGACCGGAGATTTCCGGCGAAAATTCTTACACTGGCGGTTTTCTTTACGCCGATCTGGCGGCGGACAACAGCGCGCGCCTCGCGGCCAAAATTTCTTCTTACGAGTATTATCACACGCGTTTTTTCAACGCGCGGGAATACGCGCGGGGTTTTATCGCCTATGTGCGCCAGCCGGACGAAGTGAATTCCGGCGAACAGGATTATCTGGCTAACGCAGAGGGGCCGCTGATGCCGGCGGACAGCGCCCGGATCCGCGCGGCGGAGACCGTTACGCTGACCCTGGGGGACTTGCGCAAGACGGACAGGGGAACGTATTTGTACGCTTTCCTGTATAATGAAGCCGGACTAAAAATAGACATAGAGGCGGAAGGACGGGCTTTCTATATAAAGAGGGTTTACGAGTGAAAAAGCTGTTAATGGTTTTGTTTTTAAGCTGTGTCGCGCTGGCCGACTGGAACGGCAACCGCTACACGGACAGCAAATATCCGGTGACTTTTGAGATACCGGGTTCCTGGAAAATTCTGCTGGACGGCCAGCATCGCGCCACCGCTATGCGCGGCGACGAAGTTACCGTGGTGGATTTTAATATTCAGCCGGCCAATAAACGCAGCGCGGAGGATGTTGCCCGCGACCGCCTGCGCGCTTACGACAGCTGGCGGTATTTGGCCGGCGCCCAGCTCAACGGCAATGAGCGCAAAGGCGCGGATTCGGCTTTTAACGTTATGTACAATCGCTCGGTTTTTCAACGTTCAACAGCCCGCACCGCGCTGGTCATCGTGCAGGAAGGCTGTTTTGTTAAGGGCGACATGGTTTATATTTTTACGATTACGACCGATTCCACAACCTGGAACGATGCTAAACGCGATATTTTGCAAATATGGAACTCATTCAAGGTAAGCTAAACTGTCCATTGCTGTTAAACAGCATTAAATAACAGCTCATTAACAAACATAGTCGTGTAGGTTAGCGCAACAGGAAACGGATGCGCGTTAAGTATATAAAAACGCTCGTTCCAGGGCTAAATCCAGTAAATAAAACTTGTCCACAAACAATAAACGATTTGTGAATAAAAAACAAGCACAGCCGGCTGGCGTTAATTAATGATTAAATTTCGGCATAGCGGACAACGGGCTTCCGTTTCGCAATACTTGACGCATGTCTGATAGTGTTGAAGCAGGATTTGTAATGGTTAACTGTATTGAGCAATGCTTAATAGGAGCGCCGTTTGCCGATACTTAACTTGCATCAACACGGTTGTTAATGGGAGCTTATAATTAAATATTCAGTTGCGGCAATGTACAGCAATGTTACACTTTACCATTATTGACAGCGGTTAGTTAGTATTTAAATGCGTTTCCCTGTAATTAACGGCTGACATCTAGTATTTTAAAAAGCGTGGATTTTTCATTAGCGCTTAACTCTTTTAGGCAGCCAGGCCGCAAAGCCCCCAGATGAAAGTTAAGTATTCTTTTACGCAAAAGAAGC
>JAITIE010000142.1 GCA_031279615.1 Candidatus Margulisiibacteriota bacterium
GTGAGAAACAACAATCCGTTGAGCAGAAATTCCAGAAAATTATCGAGCCGGCGCATTTTCCGCACGTGCAAGGTGTACTTATCCTGCCGGGGTAGTTTAAGCGAATAATCGCAAAACTCCTTGTACATTTTCAGCCAATCCAGATGGGTATAACAGCTGGAAAAATTCGGGACGGTTTCCGGCTGGAGTTTGGGTTTTTGCGGACGCAGGCTAAATTGCTCGAAAGATAAAAGCACAAAATTATTGGCCAGGTAATGCCGGGTCTCCGCAATGCTCTGCGGCGTCGCGTCAAATATATGACGGCAATGCGCCGGCCTTTTGTGCTTGCGCAGAAAATTCAGCATCAGGTACTGCTCCGGAACATAGCGGCAGAGAAACTGCTGGCGGTTACTGGCCACGGGATGTTTCCGGAACCAAACTTGTTCCGCTTTGGACATCAGCGGAATGTCAAATAGATCCCGCAAATCGGCGGTTAGGCCGAAAAAAGCAAAATCACTCAGATGAAAAGGGTAGGGATAAAGGCCTTCCGGATTTCTGGTGACGAAAGCGCAGGCCAGCAGCCTTTGTTTGACTATTTTATAATCAGCTTCGTATTTGTTGTAGGCGGCAAAATAACGTAAAAAATTTTTGCCAGTCAGACAAAAATCCGTGCGAAGTTTAAAGACGTATTTGGTTTTGACTTTTTTCAGGCCGCTGGCTGTGGCTGTTATTTGGCGGTTGACATTGTTGAGAGCGCTGTCAGCAGCGCAAGAATACGGGAAGGCGCCGGGGTCCTGGTTGTAAATAATTTCATCCGCATTTAGTTCGGAAGCGTCTTCGCCGCGCCAGGTCGAGAGAATAATTTTGGCCTGGGGGCAAAATTTGCGGAGCGAAGCAATGGTCTTGGCGGCGTAATTTTCGGGCAAATAATCCTCGTAGTTTACACTGAGGCTTGGGGGTTTTAATGAACCCTGCGTCACAAAAGTAATATCTTGCGGATCAATGCTCATCTTTGGCCTAACAACTCCCTGTACGTTTGGAGAATATCTGGAGTCGGGCCGTCTCCCAGCATTTTGCCGTGTTCCAGCAAAATACAGCGGGAGCAGGTGGCTTCTATATATTCTGTTATATGGCTGACTAAAATAACCGTCCGCCCTTGATTTTTGATAATCTCTTTCATTTTGTTCAGGGATTTTTCCCGAAAAGCCAGATCGCCCACAGCTAATACTTCATCGACTATTAAAATGTCGGCATTGAGATGCGCCGCCACCGCAAAAGCGAGGCGGACATACATGCCGGAGGAGTAGCGCTTGACGGGCGTGTCGATGAAAGCGGCGTCCAGTTCGGAAAAAGCGACGATTTCGTCAAATTTTTGCTGGATTTCCCAGCGGCGCATGCCGAGGAAAGCGCCGTTCATAAAAATATTTTCCCGTCCGGTCAGCTCGGGATGAAAACCGGTGCCGACTTCGAGGAGGGCGGAAACTTTGCCGCGGGATCTTACATAGCCGGAGCTGGGACGGGTGATTCTGGTCAGGATTTTGAGAAGCGTGGATTTGCCAGCGCCGTTGCGGCCAACCAGTCCCAGAGACTCTCCTTGAGCCAGAGTAAGAGAGACATCCTGCAAAGCATAAAATTTATGCTTGTTCTGAACGATTTTTGGCTGGTGGCGCAGCTTCTCCAGCCAGAGATTGATATCCTCGCGCAAAGTGCCTGACCCGAACGAGCCAAGCTGATATTCTTTATATACTTTTTCTACGGCAAAGACCGGCAGTTTGTCGGACGTATGGTCTGCTCCTCTCTTCTATAAAGTGTCTATAAAAGTTTTTTCTATCTTGTTAAAGAAAATTAATCCGACCAGACAGAACAGCAGGGCGAGACCGAAATTGAGAAAATAGCCGCTCAGGGACATTTCAAAAACATTAAAAAATATTTTGCGAGACAACTCCATCACTCCGGTCATCGGATTGAGCAGGCAGACCCATTTGAATCCGTCCGGTATCTGCGCTATGGGGTAGACCACCGGAGTTACATACATCCAAAGCTGTGTAATGAAATCTATTAAAAAAAGCAGGTCTTTGTATTTAGTGGTTAGCGAAGCAAAGAGCAATCCCATGCCCAGCGCGGTAATTATAGCCTGCAGCAAAACCAGCGGCAGTAGAAATAACAGCGCCAGTCCGGACACATCGACCTGACCCTGGAAAACATAAAATCCGTACAGGCCAAAGAAAACCAAAAAGTGGGCGCCAAAAGGTATCAAAGGGCTGACCATTTCGGCGAGAGGAATAATGAGGCGCGGGAAGTACACTTTGCCGAAGACATTGGAGTTCGCGTTAAAAGTGTTGGCGGCGGAGGACAGGCAGGTGGAGAAAAAGCTCCAGATAATGGTGCTGGCCATGTAGAAGACGGCGGTCGGCACGGCGCCGGTAGAGATTTTGGCGATGCGGCCGAAAACTACTGTAAAGACAATAGTAGTCAGCGCGGGTTTGATTAAAAACCAGAGCGGTCCAAGGATGGATTGTTTGTAATTGGCGACAAAGTTGCGGTAGATGTATTGTTTGAATAGGTCACGGTAGGAAAATAGCTCCCGGAAATTAAAATCCAGCCAGCTAACAGCCGGACCGGAAATATTGTCCCAGCGCAATTCCGACACAGACATTACCGCTCACCTGCGCTGGAATTGTTGAGAAAAGCGGCTGGACAGGCGCGAACGCCAGATTTTTGGCTTACCTGCGGGAAATATGGGGGGGGGGGGGGGGGGGTGGGGGGCGAATTGGATACTGGTAATATGATTATTCATGTTAATTACATTATAGTAAGATTATTTAAAACTTGTCTATTTACGATTATACATAGCGCGTTTGAGCTATTTAAACTTGACTCTTAACGCCGCTCCTGGCTTGTAAACCGAGAGACCCGCTCCCGCATAATATTTGACAAAGCGGTTTTGTAATTCCGGCTGAGCGTATTGTTGTTATTGATAAGAGCGGTGAATTTTTCTAAATAAGCCAGCGCCCGGTTGACCGGCGCGGAGCGCGGTATTTTCAGATAATCCGCCAGACTCTGAAAATCTTTTTCCCGAATATTGTTTTGCCGGCTGTTGAGCGTGAGCGCCATTTCAGATTTTTCGCCGGGGATAACCAAACGGGAGGAAACTAAATCATAGACGGGGGACAAGCGTCTTTCACCGCCGGCCAAATATTGCAGGGAAAAATTTTTGGTATGCGCGTCGCCGTTGCCGATAATAAAAGAAAACAACACTGTTTCGTAAAAAAGCTGCGCGTCCAGGCCCGGCGCGGTGGAAAGCTCCCGGAGTTTCCTGCCGATTTGCTCGTAAGAGCCTTGATATTTGTCGCGGACATTAAGGTTTAAGATTTGCTGGAAATCTTCCTGATGGATTTTTTGCCGCTTGTCGCGGTCAAAACGTTTGACAACATAGGCCAGTGTGCCGTCCGTCAGCTTGAGCAAAGCATGGGGCGGGACGTTGAGACCGGCTTCTTGAGCCAGCGCCATGCAGAGATTCTCATTTTCGGGCAGATGAGGAAAATCCTGCGTCTGCGGTTTTAAGATGTATTCTCCGCCCGCGGCGGTCGGCTCCAAAATGTTTTTTCTGGCGTTTAGGCGCAGGGAAAATTTGGGCTGCACGCCCGAGATGGACATTTGCGGCGACAGGGCCACGGCTTGCGCCGCCAGATTGCTGGCAGTCAGTTCCAAAACCGGCGGAGTTCCCCGGCCAAAAAGCTTTTTTAGGCAGCCAGCGTGGTAAAGACTTTCCGTGTTTTTCAGCGGCTGGCCGCAGCTCCAGCAGGCGGTCATTGCAATTCCTCGATAGTAACCGCGCCGATGGTGTCGCGGCCAACTGCCAGAAGCAGGCCAAAAGCGTCGCGCCGGTCTATTTTGTATCGGGCAGTTACGACATTGAGATACCAGCCCTCCGGCAACAGTCCGGCAAAAAAAGGAAAAAGCCGCGCGCTGCTCAGCGGGACAGCGCTAAATGGCAGCGACGCGGAAATAGGCGGATTTTTCGTCCGAAAATCAGCGTCGTAAGTAAAACTAAAACCATCCGGCGTTTCCGCCAGTATGCCGGCTGGCGCGCCCCGGAAATAAACCCGCGCTTTTCTATTCATACTATTCATACTATCTCCAGACGGCGGCCAAAAAAATCCAGCAATTGCTTGAGTTTATCGTAGCGAAAATTCAATCTGCCTTGCTCCAGATTGCGGATAAAACGCAAGCCAACCCCGCTGCGACGGGAGAGTTCCACCTGAGTTAATCCGGCGGTTTTTCTAATTTTAGCAAAGTCTTTAGCTAAACTCATACGGATATTTTATACTATATTAGGTATAATTTCAATAGGAGCTATTTGATTTATACTATATAAGGTATAATATTTTAATGGGAAGTATAGCATTATATCATATGTAGTATAAAATTTGCTGGTTTTTCTAATTTTTCTGAGAATAGCCTGCGGTATTCTATCTGTAAGGGGATAATTCCCAAAACAAAATTTAGACGGACAAACACACTGTCAAACTTTCCGGCCATTTATGCTAGTATTACTCCCCATGTCAGAAATGGAAAAAATTTATAATCCCTCCGAAATTGAGGCGCGGATTTACGCGGATTGGGAAAAGAGCGGGGACTTCGCGCCGAAAGGCGGGGGCGAGCCGTTCTCGATCGTCATGCCGCCGCCCAATGTCACCGGCGCTTTGCACATGGGGCACGCGCTGGACGACACTTTGCCGGATATTTTGGTGCGCTGGCGCCGCATGCTGGGGGACAGTGTGCTCTGGGTGCCCGGCACAGACCACGCGGGCATTGCCACGCAAAACGTCGTGGAAAAGAAACTGGCCGGAGACAACCTGACGCGCCATGACCTGGGGCGGGAAAAATTTGTCGCGGAGGTCTGGCGCTGGAAAGAAGAATACGGCGGCCGGATCACCAGCCAGCTGCGTTTGCTGGGCGCGTCCTGCGATTGGCGGCACGAGCGGTTTACTATGGACGAAGGCTGTTCGCGCGCGGTGCGGGAAGTTTTTGTCGAGTTGTACAAAAAAGGCTTGATTTTTAAAGGCCTGCGCATTATTAACTGGTGCCCGCGCTGTCATACCGCGCTGTCGGATGTCGAGGTGGAGTACGAGGAAAATGCCGGCAAGCTCTGGCACCTGCGTTATCAGCTGGCGGAAAATCCCAAAAAATATCTGGTGGTGGCGACGACGCGTCCGGAGACTTTATTTGGCGACACGGCCGTGGCGGTGCACCCCGCGGACGAGCGTTACCAGGACCTGATCGGCAAAGAAGTGTTGCTGCCGCTGACCGACAAGAAAATCCCGATTATCGCCGACGAATATGTCGACCGCGAGTTTGGCACGGGCGTGGTCAAGATCACTCCGGCGCATGACGTGAATGATTACGAGGTCGGCAAACGCCACAAACTGCCGACGCTGACGATTATGGACACTTCCGGACTGCTCAATGAAAATGTGCCGCTGCGCTACAAAGGGCTGGAGCGTTTCAAAGCCCGCGAGCTGGCGCTGACCGATTTGGAAGAAAAGGGTCTGCTGGACTCCGTGCAAGACTATGAAAATAAAATCAGCCGCTGTTACCGCTGTCATGACATTGTCGAGCCGTATCTCTCGCCGCAATGGTTCGTGGATATGCCCAAGCTTGCCGCGCCCGCTGTCGAGGCCGTGCGTTCCGGTCAAATAAAGTTTTATCCCGAACGCTGGAGCAAAGTTTATTTTGACTGGATGGAAAATATCCGCGAATGGTGCATCTCGCGCCAGATTTGGTGGGGGCACCGTATTCCAGTTTGGTACTGCGAATGCGGCGAGGTGATTTGCGCCAAGGACGATCCGCAGACCTGTCCCAAATGCGGCTCAGCTAAATTAACTCAGGATGAGGATGTGCTGGACACCTGGTTCAGCTCGGCGCTCTGGCCTTTTTCCACGCTGGGCTGGCCGGACGCTGCCGCCGACTTGCAAAAATATTACCCGACCGCGCTGCTGGTGACCGGCTACGATATCATCACTTTTTGGGTTTCACGCATGATCACGATGGGTTTGGAATTCAAAAAAGAAGCGCCGTTTCATAAAGTGGTGATCCACGGCTTGATCCGCGATGAGCACGGCAAAAAAATGAGCAAATCCACGGGCAACGCCGTCGATCCGGTGGAGTTGATCAAAGAATACGGCGCGGACGCGCTGCGTTTCACGCTGGCGGCAATGGTGACGTCCGGCGGGCAGGACCTAAAACTATCAACGCCAAAAGTTCTGGCCAGCCGCAATTTCATGAACAAAATCTGGAATGTCGCGCGTTTTGTTTTGCTGAAACTGGCGGATAATAAATTTAGCGCGGAAAAATCACCGGCTGACGAGTGGATACTTTCGCGTTATCAGCAGGTCATTCAAAAAACTGATTCCGCTTTGCGCAATTTTTATTTCGGCGATATGGCGCTGGGTTTGTACGATTTTGTTTGGAGTGAGTTTTGCGATTGGTATATCGAGATGTCCAAACTGGGATTGCATAAAGAAACTTTTTTGACGGTCTTCAACGGCATTTTGCGCCTGCTGCATCCGGTGACGCCTTTTATCACCGAGGAGATTTGGGCGAAGCTCGGCAATACCGGCAAAGTAATTAACGCCAGCTGGCCGCAGGCGGATAAAACCCTGCTCAATCCGGCGCGGGAGAAAAGAATGACCGCCGTGATAGAGCTGATCCGCGCCGTGCGCAATATCCGTGCAGAGATGAATGTCGCGCCGGCGAAAAAAGCGGATTTGATCATTCTCTGCAGCGATCCGGCTGTGGCCGAGGCTTTGACCGAAGCCAAGCCGTATATTCAGCAGCTGGCCAGCGTGGAAAAAATTGATTTGGTAGACAAACTGGCCGCCAAGCCGCGCAATGCTTCGCATGCGGCGCTCAACGGCGCGGAGATTTTTGTGCCGCTGGACAAACTCATCGATTTGCAGGCCGAGATTGCCCGTTTGGAAAAAGAAAAAAATAAATATCAGGCTGAAATTAACCGCGTCAAAAATAAATTGGCCAATAAAAGCTTTATCGAAAAAGCGCCGCCGGAAGTCATCGAAAAAGAAAAAGAAAAAGAAAAAAGTTACGCCGAAAAATTTAAAATTGTGGAAGAACAGTTAAAAACGCTGGCGGCGAATTAAGCTGTTAGCTTATATTAGTCTAGTCCGCGAGCGGGTTATAAAAAAATTTCCGTTCGGGAAAAATAGCAGATTTTTTTTCACCCAGCACGAAACAAGCCGTGGAGAGCAGATCCGCCCGGGCCGCGCTGTCCGCGATTACCGTGACGCTGGCCAGCTGATTCTCCAGATTGGCCGGACGTCCGGTCTGCGGATTGAAAATATGCGCGTAGCGCCGCCCGTCCTCCGTAAAATACTGCTCGTAATCGCCGGAAGTCGCGCAAGCCTCGTCGCGCAATTCAAAAACCTGCAGAGTTTCCTCGCTGGCGCGTGGATTGCGTATTGCTATCCGCCAGGGTTTGCCGCGGTTTTGCCCCAGCGCGTAAATATTGCCGCCGGCATTAACCAGCGCGCTGTGTATGCCGTGCCGCCGCAGAACCTTGACGGCCTCGTCCACCGCGTAGCCTTTGGCGATGCCGCCCAGATCGAGCTGCGCGCGGGGCTGAAGCAGACGCACGGTTTGTTTTTGACTGTCGAGACGCACATTTTGCCAGCCGACGCCCTGCAGCTGATTTTGAATATTCCGCTGGTCCGGCGCTTGTTTTTGGCCCGCGCCAAATCCGTACAGGCGCGAGATCGGCGTGACCGTGATGTCAAACGCGCCGCCGGAAATTTCACTGCCGGCCAAAGCCAAAGTCAGAATTGCGTGCATATCCGCGCTGAGCGGTATTTCCTGCCGGAAGGCTTTTTGATTAATTTGAGCTAATTCGCTGTCGGGAGCGAAGTAATTAAATTTTTTTTCCAGCTCTTTCATTCTGGCAAAGGCCGCGTCAATAGCGCGGCGGCCCTGGAAACGACTGCGGCAAATAACTTTTATTTCCGTCAAAGTGTGCAGCGCGTAACGCTGTTCGCTGATTTCTTGCCAAAGCACAAAACTGTCCAGCAGCCACCAGCCCAAACCCAAAGCCGCTAAAATAAGCAGGCCGCGCTGTTTTTTGTTCATGGGAAAGAGTATAATATATTTAATGAGAATTGGTATCGGTTACGATGTGCATCAGCTGGTCGCCGGCCGCAAACTGATTGTCGGCGGCGTAGATATTCCTTATGCCAAGGGGCTGGACGGACATTCTGACGCGGATGTCCTGTTGCACGCGGTGATGGACGCGCTGCTAGGCGCGGCGGCGCTGGGTTCGATCGGTGAGCATTTTCCCGACAGCGATCCGGCTTATCAGGGCATTAACAGTTTGGAGCTGCTGGAAAACGTCAACGCGCTGCTCATCAGCCGCGGGTACAAACTGGTCAATCTCGACAGTGTCATTGTTTGCCAGGAACCAAAACTTGCGCCGTATATTCAAGACATGCAGACCAATATCGCGGTGGTTTTCGGTCTGTCAGCCGACCGTATCGGCGTCAAGGCCACCACCACCGAGCGGCTGGGTTTTGCCGGACGGGGCGAGGGTATTGCCGCGGAGGCAGTAGTCCTCATTGAGAAAATATAAGTGTTGCTGACTTCACCGGAAAATCCCGAGATCAAAAATCTGCGCAAACTGCTGAGCGACGCGGTTTACCGCCGCGAGCAAAAAGCTCTGGTCTGCGAGGGTTTTAAAATTTTGCAGTTTGCCAAAAATGTGCGGACGCTTTACGCGCGCGAAGATATTGTCCTGCCGGAAAATTTGCAAAAACTCCGCCACCGCTACATCGCCAAAAATATTTTTAACGCTTTGTCCGAGACGGAAAATCCGCAGGGACTTATGGCTGTCTGCGCCCGGCCGGAGCCGGCCAGGTACAGCGAGAAAAAGAGATATATTTTTCTCGACCGGCTGCAGGACCCGGGCAATCTGGGCACGATCATCCGCACGGCGGCGGCTTTTGGTCTGGACGGTCTGATTTACAACAAAGGCTGTGTCGATGTTTTCGCGCCAAAAGTAGTGCGCGCCTCGATGGGCGCGGTTTTCACGCTGGACTTGCTGGCGGCGGAGATTGCGGAATTGTCGGGTCAAATCATCGCGGCGGATCTGGACGGCGCGGCGCCGGAAAGCCTGTCAATCAGCGGCGGTTTTGTCCTGGCGATTGGCAGTGAAGGGCAGGGCTTGTCCGCTGAAATTTTGCGCCGCGCCTCGCAAAAAGTCTTTCTGCCAATCTGTAAAAACAAAGCCGAGTCGCTCAACGCGGCCGTGGCGGCGGGGATACTGATGTATTTGTTGCAAAAAATGCCGAAATTAACGGCGTAAAATTTTTTGCAAATTTACAATATTTTTTATGAAGCTTTTCTCGGCGAGCTGTTTCTAGGACAGTAAAGCACCGGCGCGTCGTATTGATTGATAATTTTGTCCGCGGTCAATAACAACATGCCCTCCACTTTGGCCTGCGCGATTAGCAAGCGGTCAAAAGGGTCTTTGTGAATAGGCGGTAGCTCATTGACAAGCAAGGTATGGGCGCTGGCGATGGGTAATTCTATATATCCGTTTTCTGTAAGCCCCAGGCACAAAGCAAACGGTTCAGCCCAAAAATCGGGTTGACTATGTTTTTT
>JAITIE010000156.1 GCA_031279615.1 Candidatus Margulisiibacteriota bacterium
CTTTGCGGCCCGGGGACATTTTTATTCCGGTCAAGGGCGCGCGTTTTGACGGGCATGATTTTATCGCAGAAGCGCGGCGCAAAGGCGCCAGCCAGATACTCGATGTTGATTTAGGCCAGTTCGCGGCGGCTCACCGGCTGAAACACAATATTCCGGTCATCGCGATTACGGGCAGTTCTGGCAAGACCACGACCAAAGATTTGCTGGCCGCGGCGCTGGGACAAAAATTTAATTTAATAAAATCCGCTGAAAATCAAAACAACGAGATTGGCGTGCCGCTGACACTGCTAAAGATTGAGAAGCGGACAGAGTTGGCCGTTGTGGAAATGGCCATGCGCGGCGCGGGACAAATCGAATACCTGGCCAAAATCGCCCAGCCCACACACGCCGTGATAACCAATATCGGCTGGACACATGTGGAGCTGCTCGGCAGCCGCGATAACATCGCTCAGGCCAAAGCGGAAGTCATTCAGCCGGATATGACAATTTTTTTGAATGAAAATGACGACTACTACGTTTACTTGAGCAAAATCGCTGACGCCAGAAACGCGCGGGTAATCGGCTATAAAAGCGCGAAAATTCTGGACAGCAACAAAGCCGCTGTAACCGCAGTCGCCAGACATTTTGGTCTGACCGACGAACAGATCGCCGCTGGATTAGCGCAAAGTCAGTCCTCCCCGCACCGCCAAAAAATAATCCGGCGCAACGGCCTGACGCTAATTGACGACACGTACAACGCCAATCCTGACTCCTTGAATTTTGCTCTGCAAGTTTTGCGGGAAACACCGGCCGCGCGGCGCGTCGCTGTGCTGGGCGACATGCTGGAGCTGGGCAGCCGGGCGGAAAAACTGCATCAGCAAATCGATGTAACCGGTCTGGATATTGTCTACACTTACGGCCAATTGTCCGCCAACATTCCGCAACAGGAGCATTTTACGGACAAAGCCGCGCTGGCGCAAAAATTAAAAGAAATTCTGCGTCCGGGCGATGTCGTTTTGTGCAAAGGCTCGCGCGGTTTGCAAATGGAAACCATAGTGCAGGATTTACTGGCTGCAGGAGATAATCCAAACTAAAAATATTGGGGTTACTTAAGAATTCCAGGAAATCAACAGCGAAAAAACGATAAAGGAAACCGCGGTGACCAGCGTGAATTGGTCGAGGCCTTTTTCCATTTCTTTTTGCGCGTTGCCGTAAACATTGGCCTGACCGCCGATACCGGCTATGCCGTCGGCTTTGGCGGAGTGCAGCATCACGGCGATAATCAACAACACCGCGGAAAGCTGTTGCAGAATCAAATAAAATATCATGCCAGTAAACTCCTTCCGGTAAATTCTTGAGGCCTGGGTATGCCTAGTATTTCTAACATAGTCGGCGCGATATCGGCAAGCACGCCGCCGTCCCGCAGCGCCAGATCTTTTTTGTCCGTCACATAAATCAGCGGCACGGGGTTCAGCGAATGCGCAGTCCAGACCTTGCCGTCCTGCAGCATTTGGTCGGAATTGCCGTGATCGGCGGTGATCAACAATTCCCCGCCTTGCTCCCGCATCGCGGCGACCAAGCGTCCCGCGCATTTGTCCACGGCCTCCACCGCTTTTTGCGCGGCGGCAAAAACGCCTGTATGCCCGACCATATCGGAATTGGCAAAATTTAAAATGACCACCTCATACTTGCCGGATTTAATGGCCGCTTCCGCTTTGTCGGTCACTTCATACGCGGACATTTCCGGCTGTAAATCATACGTCGCCACTTTGGGCGAAGCGACAAGTATCCGGTCTTCACCGGGATACGGCTCTTCCCGTCCGCCGTTAAAGAAAAAAGTCACATGCGCGTATTTTTCCGTCTCGGCAGTGTGCAGCTGCCTCAAGCCCTGCTTGCTCAAAACTTCAGCCAGACAATTGGTGATTTCTGCTTTAGCAAAAGCGACCGGCGCCGGAATGGTCTCGTCATACTGCGTCAAACAGACAAAATGCGTCCGCGGCCACACCTGACGGGCAAAACCCTGAAAATCCTGATCGACAAAAGCGCGGGTGAGTTCGCGCGCGCGGTCGGGACGGAAATTAAAAAACACCGCCGCATCGCCGTCCTGGACAGGCTCGGCGCCCGAAACAACCGTCGGCTTGACGAACTCGTCGTTTTCGTCGCGCGCGTAAGCGGCGTCCAGGGCGGACTGAGCGTCCGGCGCCGCAAAGCCCTTCAATTCGGTCAACAGTTCATAAGCCTGCCGCACTCTCTCCCAGCGTTTGTCCCTGTCCATCGCGTAATAACGTCCGGTAATTGTCGCTATCTGGCCAACGCCAATCTCTTTAGATTTTTTAGCAAATTGCTGAAAAAATTCTTTGGCTGAACGCGGCGGCACATCGCGGCCGTCCAGAAAAGCATGCACAAAAACTTTATTTAAACCACCGCGTTTCGCCAGCTCCAGCAGGCCGTACAAATGTTCCAGATGCGAATGCACGCCGCCGTCGGAAAACAAGCCCATCAAATGCAACGCGGAATTATTTTTCCGGCAATTTTCCACCGCCGCCAGCAATTCTTTGTTTTGAAAAAAATCACCGTCGCGGATCGACTTAGAAATTCTGGTCAGCTCCTGATAGACAACGCGCCCCGCGCCGAGATTCAAATGCCCCACTTCGGAATTGCCCATTTGTCCGTCCGGCAGACCGACCGCCTCGCCGTCCGTGCGCAGTGTCGTGTGCGGATAGTCCCGCCAGTATTTATCCATATTCGGCGTGTCAGCCGCCTCGATCGCGCTTTCGGTTTTGTTGTGGTTGATGCCCCAGCCGTCCAGAATCATCAGCATTAGTTTGGCGCTCATAGTTTGAAAATTCTAGCAGGAAATATTGATTTTTAAAATCGCTTACCCTATAATCCCTGAAACTTTTCAGGGCGGGGAAAATAAAATTGAAGGGAAGCGTTATGCTGAACAAAGTGATTACTATCCCGACTGAAGAGACAGAAACACTATCCTGGGCCAATGCGTTAAAACTCGGTGAATTGCAAAACCGCGCCGCCGCTCCGGCAGAAATAGAATTTTACAAAACAGCCATCGCCAAAATCCGTGAACAAATGGGCAAGCAGGCGCGCATCAGCCGCGAGCCGACCGTGGTAGAATTCGGCACCTCCGGCTGGCGCGGGCGCATCGGTGAGGATTTCACCGTACACAATGTGCGCAAAGTTACCCGCGCGATTATTGACACCATGCAAACCGCCGTGTTTCTGGCAGCCAATGATTATTACTCTTTTGCCGATGTGCAGGAGCGCGGCATTGTGGTTTTCCGCGACAATCGTTACATGGGCGAGGAATTTATTGCCGCGGCTCTGGCAGAATTACACGCCGCCGGCATCAGAACTTATGACGCTGGAGAATGTCCGACCGGCGTCGGCTCGGCTGTCGTTACGGAGCTGAACGCGGCCGGCTCGATAAACTTCACGCCGTCGCACAATCCGATGGACTACGCTGGTTTGAAATTCAATCCGGCGGATGGCGGTCCGGCCGGGCCGGAAATCACCAGCCTTATCCAAGACCGCGCCAATGAATATATGCAGGCCGCCGATTTTCAACCGGCTGAAAAAATTGACGTGACGCTGAACGAAGAAATTTTTCCAGTCTATATTTATCTCGATTTACTGCAAAAAAGCCGGATCGTTAATCTGGCTGAAATAAAAGAATTACTCCTGGCCAAAAAAGACCAGCTCACGCTTATCATCGACAATATGCACGGCGCGTCGCGCGGCGTGTTCGAGACGATTCTCGGCGAGGATATTCTCAGCCAGCTTGATATTCGCTTCAAAAATACAGAAACGGATTATTCTTTTCACGGCGTGAAACCTGAGCCGTCCGCCGCCAATCAAAAACTCTTGATTGCGGAGCTGCAAAAATCCGACAGGCCGCTGACGCTGGCCGTGGCTCTCGACCCGGACGCCGACCGCATCAGGTTTGCCGACCGAGATTTGGACATGGATATGAATATGTTCGCCGCCATAGCTCTAGATTATGCGATCCAGCAAGGCTTGCTTCAAGGCGTCGTTACTTCCGTGGCCAGCTCCGGTTTTGCGGCCGCTATTGCCCGTCAGGAAAATTTGCCCGTCGGGTCAACCGCTGTCGGCTTTAAAAATTTCCGGCCAGCTTTGGCGCAGCAGTCGGCAGCTGTGGCTTTTGAGGAAAGCGACGGTATTAGTTTTATCGGGCACACTCTGGAAAAAGACGGCATTATTGGTTTTCTCGTCGCCCTGTCCGCCCTGCTGAAAAGCGGTAAAAATCTTTCCGAGTTGTATCATGGGCTCCAGGAAAAATACGGCTATTACTATCCTGGCAAAAGCGGCCGGACTATCGAGAACATTTCCATTACCGAGTGGCAGAAATTCCGCAAGGCCGTTATCGAAAATATCCAGGCTAGTTACAGCATCGGTGATACGATCACTATCAATGGTGCGGCAAAAAAAATCAGCCGGATTTTGCTCGACGACGGCATAAAATTTATCTTTGAGGATGACAGCTGGATACTGCTGCGTTCCTCCGGCACGGAGACTAAATTTCGTTATTATTACGAGACCACCGGACAGGGCAATGATAAAATCCTGCCCGCTTATGAGCAAGCCGCGGAAGAAATTTTAGAGCGCGCCCTAAGAGAGTAACGTCGCCGTCTTTGACGGCTTGTTTCCCTCACTTCACGTCGTTCGCTTACGCTCCCTTGTGAAGTTCGGGGCGAACTCCAAACCTTCTGATTTCGCAGTCCGTCGAGATTAACGAAAACACGGTGAAATTAATAGCGCGCCCTAAGAGAGTCGAACTCCTAACCTTCTGATCCGTAGTCAGATGCTCTATCCATTGAGCTAAGGGCGCATAAAAAGAGGCACACAGTATACCGTATGTTTTAATTCACAACAATTATTTCCCTCTTTGCTCTATCCATTGACTCGAACTTAACAAGCGGCGAGGCCGCGAAGTTAAGTAAGAGTAACAAGGCTGCTTCGCAGCCGAAGTTTGCTAAGGGCGCTTGAAACGGGTTACAATTAAAAACTATTCGGGGATTTTACGCAACCGGCGGCATTTGAATCGCTGCCGCCGGCTTTTTTAGTAAATTACCAGCCTTTGTTGCCGCCGTCGAAACCGCCGCGGGAAGCGCGAGGCTCCTGCGGACGGGCTTCGCTGACCTTGATGGTGCGGCCGTCAAATTCTTTGCCGTTGAAAAGCTCGATCGCTTTGGCGGCTTCTTCGGGAGTGGACATTTCCACAAAACCAAAACCTTTGGATCTATTAGTCGCTCTGTCGATGATAACTTTCGCCGAAGCAACCGTTCCAGCCGCGCTAAAACCTGCCTTTAGCGAATCGTCGGTGGTGGCATACGCCAAACCGCCTATATATAATTTTTTTTCTGCCATTTCTTTCTCCTTTTAACTTAAAAATTTCCCACGAGTTATCGGCGCCCAACTCTGCACTTACAGATTCAAATGTAAGGGAATAAAAGCAAGTAACTCATGCGCACTCAATATCATAACACACCTATAGCTTTTGGCAAGAGCGGCCGCCGCCACTAAAACCCTGCAACAAGCGGCGCGCGCTTACGATAAATTTATATAAGGGAAAGGGCTTGAGGAGTGCGGTTATGTTTAAACTTCTGGCCTTATTGCTTATTTTGCCGACTCTGGCCGCGGCTTCAGTTTCCCGTTTGTATATCGGCGAAAACGAAGGGCAGCCTATGGCGGGCGTGGACACGCGCATTAATTTTGGGCCGTTTTTCGTGGGTGGAGATATTAAGACGATGATTCGCCAGACTGTAGTTAATAAAGATAATAAAGTCGTCGGTTTCCTGCCGGACCGCACCGATTACAAAACCTCCGCCGGCATCGAATACGGCAATTTTGAGCTGGAATACGCGCACACCTGTTATCACCGCGTAATTTCCAGCAGCGACCTGGCTTTTTACGAAAACAACGTCAATCCAGGTAACACGGACACGCTCGCCGTCAAGGTGTTGTTTTAGCCGAACTTAACGAGCGCGGCGAAGTTAAAAGCCTGCGTAAGCAGGCGACGTAAGCAAATTTAAATGTGGCGAAATAATTATCCAGTAATAAGGTTACTAGCATTGAGTGAAGGATTTTCCTCAGACAAAAAACGTTTCTCGCGGGGCGGCGACTGCGCGGCCTGTTCCGCAAAGACATCTCGCTTAATATGCTCCAGATAATCCGGCACATTTTTGATGCCGTCATAAGAAAACAAAACTACGCCGTGCAAATATTTATAATTCATCTCCCGGCGCGCGCGGCGCAAAAATTCCACATCAGACACGATCGCGTCAGCTGAACGCCGCCAAGCGCCCAGGCCGACAAAAACCGGAATACTGTGTTCGTCAGCTAATTCCGCGGCGCGGACAATTTGTTTTTGCACAACTCTGGCGTCGCGGTCGTAAATCATCGGCGCCACCGCGTCAATATAGCCGCCGCGCATCCAGGCCGCCCAGTCTTGAAAATTATTTTTGGCCGCGCTGTCCGGGTCGGGCAGCACCGCCGCGGTTAAAATAACATCCGGCGCGGTTATGGTCAGCTCATAAAAAAGACCGCGCACCAGACTATTGACCGATTCTCTCCGCCAGCTGTCCCAGTGCTCCACACGCTGTTGATATTCGCTCTCGCCGAATAAACGCAGCGCGATTTCTTTGTTTTGATACAAGGCCAGCGGATCAACGCCGTACAGCCGTTCAAAAGTCTGCCGTGAATACGCGGTAAAACCAGCGCCGGCGCCAGGGTAACGCACATAGTCGAGAT
>JAITIE010000125.1 GCA_031279615.1 Candidatus Margulisiibacteriota bacterium
CGGATAAAAATCAGCGCGTAGGACTGCGGCTCTATATTCAGAGTGGCCGCCGTGGTGGTGTTGTCGCCGGTGCTGCCGCTGAGCGTGACATCGTGCGTATGGTCGGCGCTGATCCCGCCGGAATTTCCGGTATAGCTGGGGACATCGATGCTGTGGGTGTGCGCAAAGTCTATTGTAATATCACAATCGAGATCGTAATCACCTGTATAGTTCCAGCCTGAGCTCTTATATCCATCCTGCACAGCCCGGCCTTCACCCTTGCTGGTAACGTCAAAGTTAGTTATTCTTGCATAGTTATATCCGCTTATTCCTCCGGAGGTAAAACTGGCGTGGTCGTGCGCTATGCTGTGCGTGTGGTCGGCGCTCTGATTGCCCGTTGTAAAAGTGCCGGACATAGTGTGGCTGTGCGCCGGCAAATTATTCGAGCTGATAGTCACCGCGTTGTTCCTGTTGCCGCCCGCGATTTTAGAAACGGTCGCACTGCCTTTGATAAAGCTGTCTACCAGATTGGGGCAACCCCAGCTAACATTGGCCGCAATGCAGGCGTACCAGCCGACAATAGTTTGATTGTCTATCCAGCCGCTGCCGTCGTACATCAATATCGTGCCGACAGGCAGTTTCACCCCGGCCAGGCTGTCGGAAACGGCCTTGCAGGAGGGGTACTCTGTGGAGCTGTTGCTGACAATATCTTTTTTGTTGGCCACATTTTCTTTGGTATCCAGGCTGTCGGAGACGGCCTTGCAGGAAGGGTATTCTGTGGAGCTGTTGCTGACAGTATCTTTTTTGTTGGCCACATTTTCTTTGGTATTCAATGCGGCGTTCACGCCAGCCGCCGAAAGCTGTTCGCCTTTCTTAATAAAATATGGATCCCCTTCAAAACTGTCCGTGTAATTATCTGCCATAAACATACCCCCTTAGTTTTATGTCAATATTCTATCTTTTAATAGAACTTTGACCATTATGTTAATGATAAGGGCAGAATAAACTTTTGTCAATAATCCTGTAAAAGGTGGATAAATGACCAGTGAAATAAACAGCGAAATATTGAAAAAACTGATCAGCGAGAAAATGGAATTCTTGCGTAAACACAGCGGCGAGACCAATGAAGCCGCGGCGGACACTCTGGACATTGATTTGAGTGAATTTTACCGTATTTTAAAAGGTCATCGATTGCCTCACCTAAAAACTTTATTGCGGATTAGTAAAAAATACGGTGTGAACTTGGATTGGTGGTTCAGCGAGCTGGATGAAACGGCTTTAAACAAGACTGCGATTCGCCGCAAAGCTTTTGAATCGCAAATAGTCAATCTAATTAAAAAACTTGATGTCCAAACCCAAAAAGCAATTCTGGCCATGCTCAAAATTCTGACCGAGAAAACTCCCTAGGGTTGTGTTATAATTTTTCGCGTTTCCTAACGGAGTAAAAATGACTTTGATCGTCCAAAAATACGGCGGAACTTCCGTCGGCACTATAGATAAAATCAAAAATGTGGCCAAAAAAATTCTGGCCGCACAGGCTGCTGGTCAGCAGGTCATCGCCGTGGTCTCGGCGATGGGGCAGTCCACCGACGCGCTGATTGCCAAAATAAAAAAATTGTCCCCCGTGTGTGATCCGCGCGAGTATGACGCGCTGCTGTCGGTCGGCGAAAATGAATCCGCCGCGTTGCTGGCGCAGGCGATTATCGCGCAGGGCGGCCGGGCGGTTTCCCTGACCGGCTGGCAGGCAGGCATCCGCACCGAGGATAATCATAATAAATGTAAAATTATCGATGTCGACGCCCAAAGGATTAAGCGGGAATTACGCGCCGGAAAAATCGTAATTGTGACCGGTTTTCAGGGCTTGAATTCGCGCGGCGATGTCACGACTATTGGCCGCGGCGGTTCGGACACTTCGGCGGTGGTGATTGCCGCCGCACTGCAGGCCGAGGTTTGCGAGATTTACACCGATGTTGACGGCGTGTACACCACCGACCCGCGGCTTTTGCCGGAAGCGCGGCTGCTCAGCGCGATTTCTCATGAGGAGATGTTGGAGCTGGCCAGTCTCGGCGCCGGCGTGATGCACCCGCGCGCGGTCGAGTGCGCCAAGGTAAATAATATGACTATCGCGGTCAAGCACAGTCACAAAGCGGGAAAGGGGACATTGATCACTATGGCCGGAGAAAAATTAAACACGGTTTCGGGAGTGGCCGCGGACGACGATGTGGCCAAGATCGGTTTACTGCATGTGCCGGATGTGCCGGGCATGGCCGCGGAATTGTTCGGCGCGCTGGCCGGCGCGAAAATCAACGTCGATGTTATCGTGCAGAGTATTCACGAGGAGGCCAGGAAAAACGATATTTCTTTCACGGTGAGCAATGACGATTACGCCAGGGCTCTGGAATTGACCGAGGCAAAAGCCCGCGGCTGGGACGGCTGCCGCGTGGCCGGCGACACGGACGTGGCCAAAGTTTCGGTGGTCGGCATCGGCATGGCCAGCGCCCCGGGCGTGGCGGCGCGGATGTTTGCGGCACTGGGCCGGGAAAAAATCAATATTCAGATGATTTCCACCTCGGAGATTAAAATTTCCTGCATCATCGAAAAAAAAGAATTGAAACGCGCGGTCAAGTCTATTCACGGCGAGTTTGGGCTGGACAAATGCTAGCCTGCGTTGACACTCCCCCGCCCGCTCTCTATAATATTACCCCTAGCCAAGAAAGAGGTGCGTAAGATTAAGCCCAACGAACTGCTCAATCAGTATATCCGCGCGGAAAAGGTTAAGTTGATTTTGGACGACGGCCAGCAGGTGGTGCTGGACAAAGCTGAGGCTCTCGCGCAGGCCAAAGAGGCAGGGTTGGATTTATTCTTGGTGTCGCCCAATTCGGAGCCGCCAGTCGCCAAAATTTTGGATTACGGCCAGTACCGTTATAAAAAAGAAAAAAAACAAAAAGACGCGAATAAAAAAAGCAATAATAAAACCAATGTTTTAAAAGAATTAAAATTAACGCCGCGCATCGGCCAGCATGATTTTGAGGTGCGCGTGAAACATGGCCGCGAGTTTTTGACCAAAGGCTATAAAGTAAAATTGACCGTGTTTTTTAAAGGCCGCGAGGGCACGCATCCGGAGCTGGGGCACGCGCTGATCGCGCAGTATCTGGAAAGGATTGCGGATTTGGGCTGGACAGACAGTCCGACGCTGACACCCAGACTGCTGGGCCGTCAGATGTCGATAGTGATCGTGCCCGGGCGCAAAAGAATAATAGAGACCGCGACGGAAATACAAGCCGCCGCGCCCGAGACGGAAACAAAGGAGAACAAAAATGCCTAAGATGAAAACCAGAAAATCCGCCGCTAAACGTTTCCGGGCGACCGGCGGAGGCAAAGTCCTGCGCCAGCCGGGCAGCAGCGCTCATTTGCGCGAGTGTAAAAAGCCGAAAAATAAAAAGAAATTGAGCAAATTGCAGCCGGTGCATAAAACCGATTTGCAAAAATTAAAAGTAATGCTGCCGTATTTGTAAAAGAACACTTCGACAGCGTATCCGCAGGATACGGCGCTCCCTGACGGGCTTGCAGTCAGTGTCCGGTGGGCTTGTGTTAAAATGAATTTTTAAGAAGGAGAAAATTAAACATGCGCGTCAAACGAGGCAATGTCGCCAGACAAAAAAAGAAAAAAGTTTTTAAACGCACCAAAGGTTTTCGCGGCGCGGGCAAGAAGCTTTTCAAGGCTTCGGCCAATGTCCGCGTAATCAAAGCCGGTGTCAAGGCCTACCGCGACCGCCGCAAGAAAAAAGCGGAATTCCGCGCGCTGTGGATACAGAGATTGAGCGCCGCGCTGGCGGGGCTGGGGCTTTCTTATTCCAAATTTATTGGCGGTTTGAAAAAAGCCAATATTCAGCTGGACCGCAAAATTCTGGCCGATCTGGCGGTTGCCGACAGCGCCGCTTTTGCGCAAATCGCTGAGCGGGCCAGGGGCTAAACAAATGATTCAGATGGAATTGAGCGGTCTGGGTTTTGACCCGCGCAATATGTCCCCGATAGTTCTTTTGAAAGACAGCGAGGAGCGCAATTTTTTGCCGATCTGGATCGGCATGTTCGAGGCCGGCGCTATCGCCATGGCTTTGCAGGATTTCAAATCGCCGCGGCCAATGACCCACGACTTGATCGCCAATATTTTTGCGCAAATGCAGGCCGCTTTAGAAAAGGTGGTGATTGTCGATCACAAAGAGGACACTTTTTACGCGGTGCTGGAGATCCGTCCCAAAGGCGCCAAAGATGTGTTGAAAATCGACTGCCGCTCCTCTGACGCTATTGCCATCGCGGTGCGCACCGGTTCGCCGATTTTTGTGCTGGAAAACGTGATGCTCAACGCCAAAATGGTTAATTCTGAGAAAGACAAAGAAGAGACTGCTAAATTTCAGGAATTTATCAATAACGTCAATCCCGACGATTTTAAAAAATATTTCAACAAACAGTAATGATCGGAGAGTTCTCCGCGGATTTGTATCAATATGAATTGCCGCCGGAACTGATCGCGCAGGCTCCAGCCGCGCGGCGGGAAGACTCGCGCTTGCTGGTTTTGCGGCGGAAAAATAATTCTCTGGAGCATAAATATTTCCGCGATATTGTGGATTATCTTGATCCCCGCGATTTGCTGGTTTTTAACGACACGAAAGTTCTGCCTATGCGTTTGTTGGGCAAAAAAGAAACCGGCGCGCGTTGCGAGGTTTTCTTGCTGAAACAGCTTGACGCCGACCATTGGGAAGCGCTGGTCAAGCCCGGGCGGCGTTTGGCGTCCGGCAGCAGGGTGCGTTTCGGCGCGGATTTCTCGGCGCTGATTTTGGAAAAATTGTCTGACAGCCGGCGGCGCGTGGAGTTTTCTTGTGCCGGCGATTTCTGGGAAAAACTCTGGCGTTACGGCCAGACACCTTTGCCGCCGTATATTAAAGCGGTCACTTCGGCTCCGCTCAGTGAGCGTTTGGCGTTAGCCGAGCGTTATCAGACCGTCTATGCCAGAACGCCGGGCGCCGCCGCCGCGCCGACCGCCGGACTGCATTTTTCTCAGGAACTGCTGGATAGGCTCAAGACTAAAGGCATAGCCAGCGCTTTTGTTACTCTGCACGTCGGACTGGGCACTTTTCAGCCGCTCCAGACTGCGGATATACGCAGGCACCGTATTCATGCCGAGGAGTATTTTTGTCCGGAACAAACATTGCGAGCCGTGCGGGAGTGCCGCGCGCGAGGGGGACGCGTGGTCGCCGTCGGCACCACGTCCGCGCGCGTCCTGGAGACTGTGGCCGAGCGAAGCCAGAGTGTCCGGGGCAGCACGAATGTTTATATTTACCCGGGGTATCAATTTAAATCTGTTGACGCGCTGATTACCAATTTCCACCTGCCCGGGTCGACACTGCTTTTGCTGGTTTCCGCTCTGGCTGGCCGCGAGAAAATTTTAGCCGCCTATCAAGAAGCTATACGGCAAAAGTACCGCTTTTTCTCATTTGGCGACGCTATGTTAATAGTTTAGTTTGGGTTGCCGAGCTTGGTCAATGCCAGGATAATAATTTAATTTTTGCTATATTTACGCCAAAAATAAATATATTTGCCGCAGTGAGAATACTTTTTTATGAAATTTCGCTTGACAAAAAACCATATCGTGCTATTATAATACTGTGCTAGAGTATCCCTGTTATGATAAATGGTTATGAATGCGGCGTGGTTATGCTTTGGGGGAGAAAGCGAGGTGGGCGGTGCTGTTATTCATAGCGTTAGTAGTTTTGGCTTGCTGGTTAATTGTGCATTTTGCCAGACAGTTGGACACTGATATGTCGGCTGGCGGTTTGGAATATGGCGTATGCGCCGGTTTAGGGTTCATGGGAGCATTTGGCTGTATGGATTATCTGATGTTCAAATAATTAGTTTTAGCGCAAAAACTTAAATAAAAAAGGGACAGAGTTTTACAATTCTGTCCTTTTTTTATGCAGAGAGAGTGGGGACTTTTGCCGCGGCGCGTGAAAGCCGAAATATTCGCTCAATGAGCCAATGTTTGTTATAATTTTCCTCAATTTTGCGGAAAAGAAAGGGCAAGAATGTTTAAAAAGATTTTGATTGCCAACCGCGGCGAAATAGCGGTGCGGATTATCCGCGCCTGTCAGGAATTAAATGTGGCCGCGGTGGCCGTGTACTCCGAGGCTGACCGTGACAGCCTGCATGTGCGCATGGCTGGCGAAGCGTATTGCATCGGCCCCGCTCCGTCTAGAGACAGTTATTTAAATATTCCCCGCCTGATTGCCGTCGCGGAAATGACCGGCGCTGACGCGATACACCCGGGGTACGGTTTTTTGGCCGAGAGCGCGGCTTTTGCGGAAATCTGTCAGGCGCACAATATCAAATTTATCGGGCCGTCGGTGCAGGCGATTAATGGCATGGGCGACAAAGCCAATGCCCGCCAGACCATGCAGGCAGCCGGTGTGCCTTGCGTGCCCGGGTCAAAAGCTGTTATTCCTGACGTGGAGACGGCGCGGCAGGCCGCTGAGGAAATCGGCTATCCGGCGCTCATCAAGGCTACGGCCGGCGGCGGCGGACGCGGCATGCGCCTGGTGGAAAAAGCGGACGATCTGGCCAAACTTTTTGCCGCGGCGTCGGAGGAGGCCAAGTCCTGTTTCGGCAACGGCGGCGTGTATTTGGAAAAATATATTCTCCAGCCGCGGCATATCGAGATGCAGATTTTGGCCGACCAGCACGGCGCGGTGGTCTGGCTGGGCGAACGCGACTGCTCGGTACAGCGCCGCCATCAAAAACTCATCGAGGAAGCGCCGGCGGTTTTTCTTAGCCCCGCTGTGCGCGCCAAAATGGGCGAAGCGGCGGTCAAGGCGGCGCGGGCGGTAAATTACGAGGGCGCGGGCACTATCGAGTTTTTGGTTGACGCCAGCAGTAATTTTTATTTTATGGAGATGAACACGCGCATTCAGGTCGAGCATTGCGTGACGGAATGTGTGACCGGCATCGACTTAATCAAAGAGCAGATCAAAATCGCCGCGGGTTTGCCGCTGGCTTTTCAGCAAAACGACATCAAGATTAACGGCCACGCTATCGAGTTTCGCATCAATGCCGAAGATTGGGAAAACGACTTTCGGCCGTCGCCCGGACGCATCGAGCTTTTCCTGCCGCCGGGCGGACCGGGCGTGCGCGTGGATTCACACATTTATCCGGGCTACAAAGTGCCGCCGAATTACGACAGCATGCTGGCTAAACTCATCGTTTGGGGACAGACCCGCGCCGAGGCTCTCGAACGGGCACAGCGCGCGCTGGGCGAGTTCGTTTTTGCCGGTGTTAAGACAGTGATACCGTTTCACAAAAAAGTTTTGAGCAATGAATATTTTATCCGCGGCGATGTGCAGACCGATTTCTTGGAAAAAAGGATTTTCAATGGGTAAACGCAGCACCGCGCGGCGGCTGGCCATGCAGGTTTTGTTCCAGCTGGACGCCGGACAAAACGACTTGGATTTTTTGCTGGAGCAGTCCGCGCGGCGCGAGCGGCTGATAGCGGACACCGTGCGGTTTGCCGGTGAGCTGGCGAATGGCGCGCGCGGGCATTTGGCGGAGCTGGATAAATATATTGCGGAAAAATCGATAGGCTGGTCGCTGACCAGAATCACCGGCGTGGACCGGGCGATTTTACGGCTGGCGGTGTATGAGATCCGGTTTCTGCGGACGCCGCCCAGCGTGGCGATCAACGAAGCTGTGGAGCTGGCCAAGAAATTTTCCACGGCGGAGTCAGCAAAGTTTGTGAACGGCATACTCGGCGGACTGGCGGAGAAAAAATAATGTTTACCGGAATTATCGAAGAGATCGGTCAGGTGCGCGCCGCCGGAGACAGGCTGGAAATACACGCGCCAAAAATTTGTCAGGATGCGCGGCCCGGCGACAGCGTGGCGGTGAACGGCGTTTGCCTGACCGCGGCGGAGATAAAAGCGGACAGTTTATTTTTTGACGCCATGCGGCTGACTTTGCGGGACACCGCGCTGGGCGATTTAAAATCCGGCGCGGCGGTCAATCTGGAAAGAGCGTTGCGGGCGGACAGCCGCCTGGGCGGTCATTTTGTCAGCGGGCACGTGGACGAGGCCGGACAGGTCGAGAGTTTGGCCGAAAATATTCTGCGCGTCAAAGTCAACGACAAAAAATTTTTAGCGCTCAAAGGTTCGCTTACGGTCAACGGCGTTTCTTTAACCATTCAAGCTGTTCAGGATAATAGTTTTAGCGTCAGTTTGGTGGCGCACACTTTGCAGTCCACCACGCTCGGACTTTTACGCGTCGGCGACCGCGTCAACATCGAATACGACCTTTTAATGCGCTATTTGCAGCGGCTTTTGACCGCGGAAAATCCGCCGCAGAGATTACGTTCTATATATAAATAAACAAAGTATAAAAAAGAGCGTTTAAAGAACGGCAAAATTCGATGCATTTTTGCTATCCCCGCTGTCGATAATAACACTGACAGGGGAGAGCGATGCGCAGATTATTGCTTATATTTCTGGTTGTTTTTCTGAATAACAGCCTTTTTGCCGCGGTGAACGGTCCTGGCACGACCGGCGCCAATTACCTCAAAATCGGCCTGGGCGCCAAAGCCGCCGCTCTCGGCGAGAGTTACACAGCCGCCGCGGACGACACGAGTTCTATATACTGGAATACCGCCGGCCTGAGCGCTGTGCGCAATCCGCGCGTGGATTTCATGCAGCTAAACTGGCTGGCCGGCATTTCGGCCAAGACGATTTTTGGCGCGG
>JAITIE010000014.1 GCA_031279615.1 Candidatus Margulisiibacteriota bacterium
ACTTTTTTGTATCTCAATGTGGTGATGGTGGCGATTTACGCGGTCGGCGTGCTGGCCTCGCTGCTGGCTGGCGCGTTCCTGCCCGATCAGCGCGCGACCGCTGTGCAGCTCTCCGGCATCGTTAACGGCGTGGCGACTGTCCTGCTGTCGATCATGGTCGACCCGACCGGCGCGCATATCACCGATCAGGCCGTGCACGGCAAGCGCACACTCAACGACGTTTGGAGCATGGTTTTCTTTATGCAGGCCGGCCGGCTGCTGGCTACTTTGATTTTGGCGCAGTTGATACTCTGGCCGGCGGCCAGGTATATTATGGCTGTGACGGAGTGGCTGACGGCTCTGGCCGGATAAAATCGACGCCGTCAATACGCAGGCCGATTTCTTTTTCTGCATTTAAATAAAAAACGAAATCGTGTTCTCCAGCCGAAACTTGCTGGAATAGAAGTTCGCCGAGTTTATGGTTAAGATGGTATTTTTTCTCATCGTGAGAAATGATTAAAAAATTTGCTTTTTCGAGAGTTTCTATGGTCAAATTAAATTTATAAGAAGTGTCCAGAGAAAGTTTCTTTTGGAAGGATATTTCACAATTACACAGAAAAAAAGCCAGCAGATTTTTTAGGTTGTCCCGGGCGGCAATTATCTCGGCGGTTTCTTCTATGACTTCAGCAGGGATGCCTTGCTTATATTTTTTCCGCATGAATTCTATTAGCTCTTTTCCCTCCCGGGAAGTATCTTCATTTTGCGGCGCTGTTTCTTTTGGTATTTTGGCCAGGATTAACTGTTGTGCTCTGAGTTGCTGCAAATCGTCAGCTGTTAATCCGGCCATATGCGTTTCCAGTAGGTAGGCCTGATGCTCCATCCCCGGTCTGGCTGTATAGCCAGGATATTTCCTTTCGATGTATTCTACTATTTTTGTTTGCATAGCTTTCCTCCAGGTTAATTTCTTACCAAAACATGCCCACCAAATTATACCCAGAAGCGGTATAATTATACCTATGTCCATTCAGCAAGATATTGCCCGGCTGCGCCAGGAAATCCGGCGGCACGAGCGGCTTTACTACGTGGCGGACGCGCCGGAAATTTCCGATCAGGAGTATGACAAGCTGTTGCAGAAATTGCAGGCGCTGGAAGCGAAACATCCCGAGCTGCTCACGCCGGATTCGCCGACGCAGAGAGTGGGCGGCGCGCCGCTGGAAAAATTCGAAACGGTCGCGCATCGGGAACAGCTGTATTCTCTGGACAACGCTTTTTCTTTTGTAGACCTGGCGGAATTTAACGCGCGCGTGTGCAAGGGTCTGGACGCCGCGGCAGTCGAGTATATCTGTGAATTAAAAATCGACGGCCTGGCTGTTTCGCTGATTTATGAAAAAGGTTTATTCACGCTGGGCGCGACGCGCGGCGACGGCAAAAAAGGCGAGAACGTGACGGAAAATCTGAAAACTGTCCGCGCGATACCGCTGCGTCTGCCGGAAGCGCGGGATATTGTTGTCCGTGGCGAGATTTATATGAAGCGCTCAGAATTTGAAAAGCTGGAAAATTTTGCCAATCCGCGCAATGCCGCGGCGGGCAGTCTGCGCCAGCTCGACCCCCGGATTACGGCCGCGCGCCGTTTGGACATGTTTTGTTACGGCGTGATTGCCGAGCATGACACGCAGGAAGCCGGCTATCAGCTGATTCAAAAATTGGGTTTCAAGCTTAATCCACACCGGCGGGTTTGCCGCGGTTTGGCGGCGGTCGAAGAATACATTCGGGAATGGGAAGCGCGGCGCAAAGAGCTGGACTACGACACGGACGGCATAGTGCTCAAGGTTAATTCTATCGCCGCCCAGCAAAAGCTGGGCTTTACGACCAAAGCGCCGCGCTGGGCGATCGCTTACAAATACGCGCCGGAACAGGCCGTGACCAAGCTGGAAGCGATCGATATACAGGTAGGCCGCACGGGAGCGCTGACGCCGGTGGCGCGCCTGACACCGGTGGAATTAAACGGCGTGATCGTGTCCAACGCGACCCTGCACAATGAGGATGAGATCAAGCGCAAAGATGTGCGGCTCGGCGATCAGGTGATTATTCAGCGCGCCGGCGAGGTGATACCGGAAGTTGTCGGCGTGGCCGCTACAGTCGGCGTGGCCGCTGCAGTCGGCGTTGCCGCTACAGTCGGCGTCGCCGCGGACACTATTGCGGGCGCTGAGCCGCAGGCCAATACGCGAAGTCGAAGTGTCCGCGGGGCAGAATTTATTTTTCCCAAAAAATGTCCGGTCTGCGGCGCGGCCGCTGTCAAAGACGCCGAGGACGACGCGGTCTGGCGCTGTCCCAATACCGGCTGTCCGGCGCGCATTAAAGGCGCGTTGAAACATTTTGTCAGCAAAGACGCGGCGGATATCGAGGGCTGTGGCGAGCAAATCGTCGAGCAGTTAAATAAAGCCGGTTTGGTGCATGACCCGTCCGATCTGTATTATTTGCGATATGAAAATCTGATTCAGTTAGAGCGCATGGGCGAAAAATCCGTGCAAAATCTGCTCTCCGCGATTGAAAAAAGCAAGCAGGCGGGCTTGGCGCGGATTTTATTTGGCCTGGGCATCCGGCATGTCGGGCAGTATGTGGCGGAAAAATTAGCGGACAAATTTCATTCCATAGACAATTTGCTGACCGCCGCGGAGGACGAGCTGGCCGCTGCGGACGGCGTCGGTGAAGTGGTAGCACATTCTTTATACACTGCCTGGCAGGAGCCGGAGCTGCGCAAAATAATCAGCCGTCTGCGGGAGGCCGGTGTGGTTTTGAGCGATAACCGCGCGCGGATTTCCAACGCGCTGGCCGGCCAGACTTTTGTCCTGACCGGCGCTTTGCCGACCTTAAGCCGCGGCGAGGCCGAAGAGTTGATCAAATCGCACGGCGGCAGCGTGTCGTCGAGTGTCAGTAAAAAGACCAGCTATGTTTTGCTGGGCGACAGTCCGGGCAGCAAGGCGGACAAAGCCAAAAAACTAGGCGTGCCGTTGATTGATGAAAAGACATTCAAAACAATGTTGTGATATTGCGAAAAAGTATATTTTGACTTTATTCCAACCAATTTTCCAGCCGCGCTTTTTTCATTCTAGCGAAATGCTGTTGATTATTTGTTACCAGAATTAAATCATAAACCAGAGCTGTTGCGCCAATGAGAATATCAAAATCGTCAACCGTCTGGCCGGTCTTGCGCAACATTGCTTTAATGTCGGCATATTTTTCAGTGATTGCTGGAGTTAAAGTAATAATTTCCAGCGCTTCCTGAAAAGCATTTATTTTTCCAAGGTTGCTTTTTATTTTTTGAGAGTTAAATGCGCCAAATTGCAATTCCGCCAGAGAAATAATAGAAATAGCTAAATCGCTATCAGCAATTTTATTGATTTTATTAACTATTTTTTCATTCTGATTTAGAAAATAAATACAAATATTGGTGTCCAGCAGATATTTCATAGTTTGATATCTGCTTTAGCCAACCGGCTATTGTAGATGTCTTTGATAATAGCATCTGCACCGCGCGTGTCTTCCCAGGCCCCGTGCAGTTTGAAAAAATTAGTTAGCTTAGATTTACTGGTTTTTTTATTTTCCAAGAAAACTACCAACACGCGTGCTGAAGCTGCGGTCTGCGCCGGCTCATCCAAAATAATCCGTCCATTTTTATATATTCCATAGGCGGCAGTTTGCATTATAAACTCCTTAAAATTATATTATAACACATTATTAGCCATGCTCAGGTGATTTGATTGGTCACATAGGTAAACACTTTAGAGGATGAAAGCATAACAGATTTTAGATAATTATCGGGAGACAAAAAACCAATTTTATACCCGATATGAGATGAATGTTATAATCTTTCCGTCATGTTGAAAAAATCCGGACGCTTAATTCTTGGCGTGGACCCGGGCACGGCTTTGGTTGGCTGGGGACTGGTGCGGCAGCAGGGCAGCCGCCTGTCCATGCTGGCGCACGGTTGCATTAAAAATCCGCCGCACATGGCGCAAAGCGAAAGGCTGTTGCGCATTTATGCGCAAATGACGGAGATTTTTGCCAGGCACAGGCCGGATGTTGCGGCGGTGGAACAATTGTTTTTTTCCAAAAATGTCACCACCGGCATTTCCGTCGCGCAGGCGCGGGGTGTGATTCTTTTGACGGCCAGACAAGCCGGCGTTACACTAGCGGAATACCGGCCGGATCAGATCAAGACCAGCGTTTGCGGTTATGGCCGCGCGGACAAAAAGCAGGTGCAGCTCATGGTCAAACGCTTGCTGGGCTTAAAAGAAATCGTCAAGTCGGACGACACAGCGGACGCGCTGGCGGCGGCGATTTGTCACGCGCATAGTTCGATTTTAGACAGAGTGCAAATAAAGAGATGAAGGCAGGGTGAAAATAGAAAAATGATAGCGTATTTGCAGGGACAGATAATCGCGCGCGATGAGCAAAGCGTTGTTTTGCTGGCGCAGGACGTCGGGTATCAGGTCTATTTGAGCGAACGCGATTTGCGGGCTCTGCCGCCGGAACAAACCGAACAGTCTTTCTTTATTTATCAGCATATCCGCGAGGACGCCAATGTGCTGTACGGTTTTCCGGGCTGGCCGGACCGAAAATTATTTATGGCGCTGCTGGGCGTTTCCGGCATCGGGCCGAAAATGGCCATGACTATTTTAGCGGCGCATACGGCGGCGGAAATCGTGAATATTATATACCGCGGCGACACGGCGGGTTTGAATATCGGCAAAAAAACCGCCGAAAAAGTGGTCGTGGAGTTAAAAGACAAGATCGGAAAACTTTTCCCCGAATTAATCACGGACAAAAACGCTAAAGCGGCTTCCTGGATGGCCGGTCAGCTGGAGCAGGGTTTCTTGCTGGAGATCCGCGCCGCGCTCAACGCGCTGGGTTACACGGCGCGGGAAACCGAGGATATTCTCCGCAGGAATCAAGCCGCGCTGGCTGATATAAAGTCGGTGGAAGCCGCCGTAACGCATCTTTTGAAAAATTTGTGATTTTTTTTAGGAACGGGCCGCCATAAATGGGGGGAGAAATGGCGACCCGTTTTTAGTTGGCCGGAAATAGTTTTAAAGGGGGGAAAGGGAAAAACTATCTCCGGTTACATAAAGATATCGTAGGTTGTTTCAAAAAATTTCAAAAATCTTTCGGCAGGATTTGGATGTATTTTAACCGCAGACAGACGGGTAAAATAGCGGTTTTTAAAGATGCGTCTGGATTTTGGCAAGCAGAGCGTCGCGCGGCTGCACGCCGATAAAACGATCAACTTCCTTTCCGCCTTTGAAAAGGATTAGACAAGGAATGCTAACGATGCTGTAATTGGC
>JAITIE010000117.1 GCA_031279615.1 Candidatus Margulisiibacteriota bacterium
TGCGGCGCGGTGGCCGGAGCCACCCACCCGCAGGAAATCCGCGGCATCCGCGAGATAATCACCGACGCGTTCCTGCTGATACCCGGTGTCGGCGCGCAGGGCGGTGAGCTGGCCGCTACGGTGCAAGCCGCGCGGAACAAACAAAATTCCGGTTTTATCATTAACTCGTCCAGGGGAATTATTTATGCTGACGATCCGGCCGCGGCAGCGGAAAAACTTCGCGCGGAAATAAATGCCTTAATTTAAACTATCCGCTTCCCGCAGAATTGTTAATTCTTTCGGTTCGCCAGACCAATAAGCGTCATGATGATGCTCGATCAAATAAAGCACGTCATTGCCGGAAATCCCCTTGACCAGCGCCGCGCCCAGCCGCGGGTGATACTTGTAGAAAAACAAAATCCGCCGCCAATAGCCGGTCGTTTCCGAACCCCGGTCGGCCAAATAATCAGCCAGCGGCGGCAGCAGCGTAAAAAACAGCGCCTGACAAACCCGATCGCGTATCCGCAAGCGGGCCGGGGCTTTGCCCACATCGTGCAGCAATGCAGCTTTGTATAATTTATCAGGATTGATTTTGGTGCGCTTGCCCAGTAAATCCCGCACCGTGTAAGCCACATCGAGAGAATGCCGCTGGTCGCGCGCTGACAAGGAGTAAAACAAAATTTGTTCCTGCTTATGCAAATAATCCCGTAAAAAAGCGACATCCGCGTCATTGAGCTTATTCCAAAATATAGACCGCAGCAAAGCCCAAACCCGCGCCAAAAAAATGTTCATCCGCCGTTCTCCCGCTCCAACAGCTCGATTAAAGTGCGCACACCAAAACCCGTGGCCTGCGGCTCCAGATAACGCTGTTGTTTTTTCAAGAAAGCCGTGCCGGCAATGTCGCAGTGTATCCATGCCACGCCCTTTTGAATAAATTTTTCCAGAAACTTGGCCGCGCTGATCGTCCCGGCCAGACGTTCGGCGGAATTATTCAAGGTGTCGGCCACCTGGGATTTGAGCAAATTCGCATATTCCTCATCCATAGGCAGCTGCCAGTGTTTTTCGCCGGTTTGTTCCGCGGCCAGCAAGTAATTCTGTAAAAATTCCTGCGAATTAGTCATCACACCGGCGCGCGTCTCGCCCAGCGCGATCTGACAGGCTCCGGTCAAAGTGGCATAATCAATGATCCGCCGCGCGCCAAGTTTTTGGGCATACCAGAGCGCGTCGCAGAGTATCAGGCGTCCTTCCGCGTCCGTGGAGTTGATCTCCACCGTCAATCCGTCCGCCGTCGTGATAATATCACCGGGTTTGTAGGCCGCGCCGCCGGGCATATTCTCCGCAGCCGGCACCACGCAGATAATATTCTGTTTCACCCGCAGCTCCGCCAGCGCGGCAAAAGCCGTCAGCGCCACCGCCGCTCCGGCCATATCGGTTTTCATCTCGCCCATATTGGCGGCGGGTTTTAGAGAGATGCCGCCGCTGTCAAAAGTAAGGCCTTTGCCGACCAGCGCGATTTTGGGTTTACCCCCGCCGTTGAGGTACTGCAAAACGATAAATTTGGCCGGCTCTGCGGTCCCCTGCGCCACCGCGCCAAAAGCGTTCAGACCGGCGCGCCGCGCCTGGGTTAAGTTGAAAGTTGAGAGCTTAACTTTAGGCTTTTTGCTTATGCCAGCCGCGATTTTAGCCAGATAAGCCGGTGTCACGATATTACCCGGCAGATTGACCAGATCTTTGGCCTGAGCCACAGCCGCAAAAATTATTTCCGCGCGGCGGACCAGCGCGCCTAACTGCGGATATTTGCCGAGCAAATAAACTTTTTCAATTTTTTCCGGGGGTTTTTCTTTGGTCTTTTTATGCAGGCCGGCAAATTTATAATCCGCCAGGTAACAGCCTTCCAGAAAAGCCGCCAGATTAAAAGTCTTGGGCAATTCCGCGGCCACCCGTGTCAATTTGGCTTTAGCCGCGGCTTTGAGCAAATGATAGGCCGCCAAGCGTGTTTTGTCCGCGGTAAAATCCGCTTTTTTGCCCAGACCGATCAAAAAGGCGCGTCCGGCAGCGGTGTCGTAGGCGTAAATCTCCTCCGGCTTGCCCTGAAAAACTGCGGGGCGCGGATTGTGCCCGTCCTCAAAAACAAAAACACCTTTGCCGGAAAATTCCGGCTTATAAGCTGGCGCGCTGCTAAATTTCATTTTTAATCCTCTTTTTGGCGCGTTTTAAAGCCGCGGCCACCTGCGCCGGAGCTGTGCCTCCGTATATATTACGGGCTTGGAGCGAGCCTTCCAGCGAAATACATCCGTAAATATCTCGTCCTATTTTCGGCGAAAAAGTTTGATATTCGTTCAAGGTCAATTCCGGCAAAGTCTTGCCGCGCTCCAGAGCATAGCGCACAATGCGTCCGGTCAGTTCATGGGCTTCCCGAAAGGGAATATTTTTACGCGCCAGATAATCCGCCAAATCCGTCGCCGTGGAAAAACCTTTGGCCGCGTCCGCCGCCATTTTTTCCGCGTTGAAACGCGCCGTCCGCCACAGGCCGGTCATGACCGGCAAACAGGCTGAGACAGTTTGCACCGTGTCAAAAAGCGGCTGCTTGTCTTCCTGCAAGTCGCGATTGTAGGCCAGCGGCAAACCTTTCAGCATGGTCAGCGTATTCAGCAAATTGCCGATCACCCGTCCGGTCTTGCCGCGCGTCAGTTCCGGAATATCCGGATTTTTTTTCTGCGGCATGATAGACGAGCCAGTCGTATAACTGTCCGCCAGCTCCACATAGCCGAATTGCGCGCTGTTCCACAAAATAATTTCCTCGGACATGCGGCTCAAATGCACCATCAGCAAAGCGGCCGCGGCCTGAAACTCCACCAAAAAATCGCGGTCGGACACAACATCCAGAGAATTTTCCGAGACAG
>JAITIE010000072.1 GCA_031279615.1 Candidatus Margulisiibacteriota bacterium
CTAGGCGGCGTCTTCTTTGACCTCAGTGGCGCGGCGCGTGTAATTTTCCAGCACCTTGTCTTTGTCCACGACGACCTCGCGCTGCTCTTTGTCCACCGGCGCGCTGTACATAATATCGAGCATGACGCTTTCCACGACGGAGCGCAGGGCGCGCGCGCCGACCTTGCGCTTCAGAGCCAGCGCGACGATTTCCCGCAGCGCGTCAGGAGTGAATTGCAGCTCCACATTGTCGTAACGCAAAAGTTTCTGATACTGCTTGACCAGCGCGTTCTCCGGCTTGGTCAGTATTTCGAGCATGGCCTTTTCGTCCAGTTCATTGAGCGCGGCGATGACCGGCAGGCGGCCAATCAATTCCGGTATCAGGCCGTATTTCAGCAAATCGTCCGGCAAAACTTCCTCAAAAACTTTGTCTTTGTGCTCGGCCTTGGCTTTTTTCTGCGCGGCGGTCTCAAAACCGATCGTCCGCTTATTGACGCGGCGCGAGATGATTTCATCGATGCCAGAAAATGAGCCGCTGCAAATAAACAAAATATTCGTCGTGTTCATCTGGATAAACTCGCCCTGCGGATGCTTGCGGCCACCGGCATTTTGCGGCACATTGGCGATAGTGCCTTCGATCATTTTGAGCAGAGCCTGCTGCACGCCCTCGCCGGACACGTCGCGGGTGATCGAGGGATTTTCCGATTTGCGCGAAAGTTTGTCGATCTCGTCGATAAACACGATGCCCATCTCGGCTTTTTTGAGATTGCCACCGGCCGCCTGCAGTAAGCGCGACAAAACATTTTCCACATCCTCGCCCACATAGCCCGCCTCGGTCAGAGTCGTCGCGTCCGCGATAGCCAGCGGCACATTAAGAAAACGCGCTATCGTCTGCGCGATGAGCGTTTTGCCCGAGCCGGTCGGGCCGACCAGCAAAATATTGCTTTTGGTCAATTCAGTTTTATCGAGATTGTTTTTATCCTGATTGGAGAGCAGCCGCTTGTAATGATTGTAGACCGCCACCGCAATAATTTTTTTGGCGCGGTCCTGGCCGATAATATATTTGTCGAGATTGGCGTGGATTTCCGTCGGTATTTTGAGCGTGGCCAGCGAAAAATTTAAGAGCTGGTCTTCACGGGGCGGCGGATTAAATTCCGCATCGAGCATTTCCTTGCAACGGTTGATGCATTCATCGCAGATAACGCCGCCGGAAACACCGGCGATGATTTGCCGCACCTGATCGCGGCGGCGGCCGCAAAACGAACAAATCGCGTTATGGTTACTGCCGGTCAGCATTATTATTTTAATTTGGTCGGCGAGATGACCTCGTCAACCAAGCCGTATTTTTTGGCTTCTTCCGGCGACATGAAAAAATCGCGGTCAGTGTCTTTTTCAATCTGCGCCAAAGTCTGACCGGTGTGCTTGACCAAAATGTCATTGATCGCTTTTTTCAAACGCATCACCTCATTGGCCTGGATTTGAATGTCCGTGGCCTGACCCTGCGCCCCGCCGATCGGCTGGTGAATCATAATGCGCGCGTTGGGCAAAGCGTAGCGTTTGCCGGTCGCGCCGGAGGCCAGCAGCAAAGCGCCCATGCTGGCCGCCTGACCGATGCAGATCGTCGAAACTTTGGGGTCAATGTACTGCATCGTGTCATAAATCGCCAGACCGGCCGTCACCACGCCGCCCGGCGAATTGATATACATGGAAATATCTTTTTCTTTGTCTTCCGCCGCCAGGAAAATCAGCTGTCCGACGATTAAGCCAGCTGTCAAGTCATTGATCTCGTCGCTGACAAAAATAATCCTTTCTTTGAGCAGACGCGAATACAAATCAAACGCGCGCTCACCTTTGGAAGACTGCTCGATAACTGTTGGCACATACGGCATAAAAAACCCCCTTGTTATTTTACTATTGTTATATTATACCCACCGCGCGGATATATATACCTTAGGCAGAAATCTCGGCAAACAATTACTGTTCAGTTATTTTAGCGTTATTCAGCAAAAAGTCCAGTGTTTTATCTTCGGTCAAATAACGCGCGATGTTTTCTTTGAACGCTGGCGGCAAAGTTTTTTTGTATTTTTCAATTTCCTCGGACTTAAGCGGCTCTCGCCGCCCGTTGTTTAAAATCCGCTCCAGCTCGGCGTCGATCTCCGCGGCGTCTGGCTTAATCTCTTCTTTTTCGGCGATTTTTTCCAGCAGTAAATCCAGCTTGGCGCGCTTCTCGGCGGCTGGCCGGTAATCCTGACGCAGAGTGTCTTTAGTTTTGCTAGTCATCTGCAAATATTTAGCAAACTCCAGACCGCGGTTTTGCAGATCAGCCTCCAGATTGCGCAGCATAATATCGATTTTTTCGCGCACCAGAGCTTCCGGCACGGCAAAATCATTGGCCTTAACCAATTCCTCTATTAAATTATTTTTGGCCTGATTGCTGGCGGCTTGTTTTTTTTGTTTTTCTAAATTAGTCTTGATTTCCTCGCGCATCTCGGCCAGTGACTGCTTGGCGCTGACTTTTTTGATAAACTCATCGGTCAATTCCGGCAAAACGCGCTCTTTGATTTCCAGCAGTAAGACCTCTACTTCGATCTCCTGCCCGGCGGCTTCTTTGACAAAATAATCTGCGTTGACTTTGACTTTAAATTTCTTGGTCTCCTGCAAACGCATACCAACAACCGCCTGATCAAAATCCGGCGACATAAAATTTGTGCCGAGACGCGTGCCGGTGCGCTCTTTGGTCAAGGCGTCCAGCGGCTGACCGTCCAGTGTAAAAGCCTTGAGAGCATAGCCGACTAGATCCTCATTTTGCGCGGGACGCTCGACAGCTTTGTACTCAGCGTGGTACTCGCGAATCTGCGCCAGTTCTTTGTCGATCTCTTCAGCGGAAACTTTGTCCGCCGGACGCTGTATTTTTAAGCCTTTGTATTTTTCCGGTTTTACCTCCGGCTTGACATCGACGGCCAGCGCGAAAACAAAACCTTTTTCTTTACTCAAAGCTTTCACTTCCACGTCACGCGGATAATCCACCGGCTGGAGTTTTTCCGCGTCAATCGCCTGCCGGTAACAGTCATTCATCACGATAGTCGAGGCACGTTCCAGCAAAACCGCCGTGCCGTAATGCTTCTCAAAAATCTGGCGCGGGACTTTGCCCGGCCGAAAACCCGGGACTTTGGCGTCCTTGGCTAATTCCTGGAAAGCTGGCTCGGTGGCTTTTTCGACAGCGGCATAATCCGTTTCGATTTCCAGAGTGACTGTAAAATTATGGCGTTTATTTTTTAAAACTTTCATAAGAAAAGTAAGTTTACAATATGCGTCCGTTTATGGCAATTTTTAATAGGCTTCGGCGGCGGCGTATTCCGGCGCGCTTTGGTAAACCGGCGGCGCGGCATAAGGCTGTGCCGTATAAGTGCCGGTGGCCGCCAGATATTGACTGGCTTCCGCCGCCGGCTGCTCAACCGGAGTCTCTGGCGCAATATTCAAAAGGTCTTCCGCGCTTTGGCTGCCGTCCTCGAGATTGAGATTGACCGTCGCGCACAAAATCACGTTGGCGCCGATCTTGCGGCAAATGCCGTTGTTGCCGTACACCGCGCCGCCGACAAAATCAATCAGCTGTCTGGCGGCCTGCACGTCAAGATATTTATAATTGATGAGCACGATATAGCCGGCGCGCAAAGCGGCGACAATATCACGGGCGTCAGCGTCGGCATTACGCGGCTCGGCCAGCCAGACATTGGCGGCGAGAGAGCGCACAGGCTGTGGTTTCCACACGCGCGGCTCGGACTTGACCGGCGTCTGCGTGACGCGCGCGGACGCGGTTTTCAGCGGAGACACGGCGGCTTCCGGCGGCTTGTCACCAAAACCCAAAAACTCCGCCGCTTTCGTCAAAAAAGTATTACGCATGAAATTCCCCCCAGAATCAAGTGCTAGAGGAGATTATACAACAAGCGGCAAAGGGAAACAAGTCAATTAAAATATGCTTTACAAATGTTGCAAATTTTTAAACCATGATATCACCTATGGTGCATTCTGATTATCTATAATGCTTTGAACGGTACGCATAAAATCCGGGTCATTTTTCAGGCTGGCATCGGCAAACTGAAGCGCATGCCGGCTTTGCCTGACCGCTTCGAGGACTATCTCTCTGTCTTTTTTCAGACTGTCGTCAGCGTACCCAAGCGCGTACCAGTATTGATTGACTGCTTTTTTCTTGACTGCTTCGAGGACTATTTCTCTGTCTTTTTTCAGACTGTCGTCGGCATACCAAAGCTCAAGCCCATCTTTCTTGACCGCTTCGAGGACTATCTCTCTGTCTTTTTTCAGGCTGTCGTCGGCAAACCGAAGCGCATACCCGTTTTTCCTGACCGCTTCGAGGACTATCTCTCTGTCTTTTTTCAGACTGTCGTCGGCGTACTGAAGCGCATACCCGTCTTGCCTGACCGCTTCGATGACTATCTCTCTGTCTTTTTTCAGACTGTCGTCGGCGTACTGAAACGCACGCCAATATTGCTTGACTGCTTCAAGAACTATC